>JAGPGI010000101.1 GCA_018056045.1 Paracoccus sp. (in: a-proteobacteria) | reverse complement strand
TCTTGCAGCACATCCTCATGCTGATCCGCCGGCAAAAGCCGGCCGCGCGACCGCACCACCCCGCGCAGGACAGGCGTGACCGCATGCAGGAACCGGGCATAGGCCTGCCCATCCCCTGCATTCGCCGCCCTCAGCAGCGCCGCCCATTCGGTTTCGCGATCCGTCATCCTGATCGTCCATTCGCGGCCCTTGCGCCCGACGTTACACGAGATCGGCAAAAAAATCGTGAACACCGCCAATCGCCGTTCCGCGAACACGCCTGCGTGAGCAGCTGTAACTCCGGCCCACGGCACCGCGAATGGACCCTCCGAGGACCGCAAGACGGCCTTATCGCGACATATAGGAGAATGCGATGTCCACCTTTGACAAGAGCCTGAAACTGACTGCCGCCCTGACCACCGCGCTGTCGCTGGCCGCCGCCGCCCATGCCGACGACATGAAAAAGCCGGGCGAAGTCGCGATGGAGAAATGTTACGGCGTCTCCATGGCCGGCAAGAACGACTGTGCCGCCGGGCCGGGCACGACCTGCGCCGGCACCTCGACCATGGATTATCAGGGCAACGCCTGGAAATACGTCCCCGCCGGCACCTGCGCCACGATCAAGACGCCCAAGGGCATGGGCTCGCTGGAACCCATCAAGATGTAACGCTCCGGCCGGGTCCGCCGGGGCCCGGCCCATTCCTGACAAGGAGGCAACTTCCGATGACTGCGCTGCCAGCCGCGCCGGGCCTTGGCTTCAAGCCCGAACATTTCCCCGCCATCCGTGAAACCCGCCCCGCGCTGGGTTTCTTTGAAATCCATGCCGAGAATTACATGGGTGCGGGCGGCCCGCCGCATCGGCAACTGACCGCGCTGCGACAGGATTACGCGATCTCGCTGCATGGGGTCGGGCTGTCCATCGGCGGCCCCGGCCGGCTGGATGCCGACCATCTGGCGCGGCTGCGCGCGCTGGTCGACCGCTATCAGCCCGAAAGCTTTTCCGAGCATCTGGCATGGTCAAGCCATGGCGCGGAATATCTCAACGACCTCTTGCCCCTGCCCTATACGCCCGAGACGCTGAACATCGTCTGCGACCATATCGACGAGGTGCAGGACCGGCTGGGGCGGCGGATGCTGCTGGAAAACCCCGCGACCTATGTCCTGTTCGAACAATCCACCCTGACCGAGACCGATTTCCTGACCCGGATCGCCCGCCGCACCGGCTGCGGCTTGCTTCTGGACATCAACAATGTCTTTGTCTCGACCACCAATCACCGGACTGACGCCCGCGCCTATCTGGCGGATTTCCCGCTGGCCGAGGTGGGCGAGATCCATCTGGGCGGCCATGCCGAGGAGGAGTTGCCCTCGGGTCCGCTGCTGATCGACGATCATGGCAGCCCGGTCGCCGATCCGGTCTGGGTGCTTTACGCCGAAACCGTCGCCCGCGCTGGCGCGCTGCCCACGTTGATCGAATGGGACAATGACGTGCCGCCCTTTGCCGAATTGCTGGCCGAGGCGCGCCGCGCCGCCGGCATCCTCGACGGCGTGAACGGAGGCTGCCTTGCCCGCGCATGCTGAACTGACCGCCGCGTTTCGCAGCGCCCTGGCCTCGGGCGCCCTGCCGCCGGGCGTCACCGCCCGCGACCCGACCGAGGCCGGTCGCCGCTTTGCCGTCTATCGCAACAACGTGGCCCATAGCCTGACCCGGGCGCTGGCCACGCGCTTCCCGGTGATCGAGCGGCTGCTGGGCGCGCAGTTCTTTGCCGCTTTGGCGCGCGAATTCCTGACCGCGCATCCGCCCGCCTCGCCGATGCTGTTTCGCTGGGGCGAGGCATTTCCGGGCTTTCTCAAGCGTTTTCCGCCGCTGGCCGATTACCCTTATCTGCCGGACGTGGCGCGGCTGGAATGGCTGCGCGGCGAGGCGTATCACGCCCCCGACGCACCCGCAGCCGGCCCCGCCAGTCTGGCCGAGGCCGCGCAGGACCCCGCCGCGCGGGGCGCGCGACTGCACCCCTCGGTGCGAATATTGCAGGCGGATTACGCGGCCCGCACCATCTGGCAGGCCAACCAGCCCGAGGCAGAGCCCCCGGCCGAACTGGATGCGGGCACGCCCGAAAGCACGCTGATCCTGCGCGATGCGGCCGATCAGGTGCGGGTTCTGCCGCTGCGCACGGGCGATCCGGCTTTTCTGCAGGCGCTGATGCATGGCGCCACGCTGCTCGCCGCCGCCGAGGCCGCGCTGCGCGACCAGCCGGGCCATGATCCCGGCCCGCTGCTGCTGACGCTGGCGCAGGCCGGCGCCATCACCGCATTCCCATATGGAAAGACACCGCAATGACACCGATCCCTTTTCTTGACCGCATCGACGGGCTGCTGGGCCGCCTGCCATGGTCGGTCGCCGCGCTGGCGCTGCGGGTGTTTCCGGCCTCGGTGTTCTGGGCCTCGGGGCGCACCAAGGTCGAGGGGTTTTCCATCGCCGACAGCACGTGGTTCCTGTTCCAGCACGAATATGCGCTGCCGCTGATCCCCTCGGACTGGGCGGCGGTGGCGGCGACCCTGGCCGAGCATCTCCTGCCTGCGCTGCTGGTGCTGGGGCTGGGCACGCGTTTCGCGGCGCTGGGGCTGCTGATGATGACGCTGGTGATCCAGATCTTTGTCTACCCTTCGGCATGGCAGACCCATGGGCTGTGGGCCGCGTGTTTTCTGGCGCTGATCGCCAAGGGGCCGGGGCGCTGGTCGCTGGATCATCTGCTGACCGCGCGAAAGGGCTGATCCCCGCCCCTTTCGCCACCACAGCGATATTTCCAAATAAACATAACGACATAAAAACTTCAGATAGCTTGACCGGCCCTTGATTTAGGTCAAGGATAACAACATTCGCATCGTCCAGAAAATCGGTCCCGACCCATAGGTCGGATCGAGTTTGCCAATACCTTAGCCAGCTCGCAGATTGCGTCGTTTTCCCGGAAAACAACCGCAAGATGCCAGCCACAGCCCTTGTTTCGAGAGATGCCTGAACAGCGCAAGAACGAACCAACCGCAGACCCGGCCCCATCGCGGGCAAGGGAACTGTTGACCTTCGCGGTCCTCGCCTTCGGCATCTGGCCGTTCCTCGCGATCTGTTTTGTCGGCGGCTACGGTTTTTTGGTCTGGTTCTACCAGATCCTCGCCGGCCCTCCCGGGCCGCTGGGGCACTGAGATGGACCGAACATCGACACCCGCCGCCGCCCCCGAGGGGTTCAGTCGGCGGGGTTTTCTGACCGCGCGGCCGGCGCCGGGCTTCCGGCCGCTGCCGCCAGGCGCCAGCATGGCGACGCTTGCCGCCTGCACTGGCTGCGGCGATTGCGTCAGCGCCTGCCCCACACAGATCCTGCTGGTCCGCGAAGGCCGCGTCGCCATCGATTTCGATGCCGGCGAATGCACCTTTTGCAATGCCTGTGCGGATGCCTGCGCCCAGCCGGTCTTTTCCGACAGCCCCGCCATGCAGCATGTCGCGGCGATCTCGGACGCCTGTCTGGCACGGCGCGGCGTCACCTGCATGACTTGCCGAGACGCCTGCCCCGAAAGCGCGATCCGCTTTCAACCCCGCGCCGGCGGGCCGTTCCTGCCGGTTCTGGATGCGGGGCTTTGCAGCGGCTGCGGCGCCTGCATCGGGCCCTGCCCCAGCAGCGCCATCGCCGCCCGCCCGCGCGAGGTCGCCCATGCCTGAGCCGGGACGATATCACATCTCCAGCGCCGTCGTCTCGATCGTCCCCGGACGCGAGACGGAGGTGCTTTCCGTGCTGCCCAGCCTGCCCGGGGTCGAACTGCACATGACCGAAGGGTCGCGCGCCGTCGTCACCATCGAGGGCCGCAGCCTGCGTGAAATGGGCGACCGCCTGACCGACATCGCAAAGATGGCCGGCGTGGTCGCCGCCAACATGGTTTTCGAGCATTCCGAAGAAGAGGAACCCCTGGCATGACATCAAATCTGACACGGCGCGATCTTCTCAAGACGCAGGCTGTGGCCGTCGCCGCCAGTGCCGCCGGCTTCAGCCTGCCTGCCGCAGCCCAACCCGTCAGCGGCGGGGTCGAGGCGCTTGAGATAAAATGGTCCAAGGCCCCCTGCCGCTTTTGCGGCACTGGCTGCGGCGTCATGGTCGGCGTCAAGGAAGGCAAGGTCGTCGCCACCCATGGCGACATGAAGGCCGAGGTCAACCGCGGCCTGAACTGCGTCAAAGGTTATTTCCTGTCCAAGATCATGTACGGAAACGACCGCCTGACCACGCCCCTGATGCGCAAGACAAATGGCGTCTTCGACAAGGAAGGCCAGTTCGAGGCGGTAACCTGGGACGAGGCCTTCGACACCATGGCCGCCCGGGTCAAGGAGGTGCTCAAGGCCAAGGGCCCGGAAGGCATCGGCATGTTCGGATCCGGCCAGTGGACGGTGATGGAGGGCTATTCGGCATCGAAGCTGATGCGCGGCGGCTTCCGCTCGAACAACCTTGACCCCAATGCGCGCCACTGCATGGCCTCGGCCGCCGTGGCCTTCATGCGCACCTTTGGCATCGACGAGCCGATGGGCTGCTATGACGATTTCGAGCATGCGGACGCCTTTGTCCTGTGGGGCTCGAACATGGCGGAAATGCACCCGATCCTGTGGACGCGGCTGGCGGATCGCCGGCTGGGCACGCCCGGCGTCAAATGCGCGGTGCTGTCGACCTTCACCCATCGCAGCATGGACTTGGCCGACATTCCGATCGTCTTCAAGCCGGGCACCGATCTGGCGATCCTGAACTATATCGCCAATCACATCATCCAGACCGGCCGCGTGAACGAGGATTTCGTCGCCAAGCACACGGTCTTCAAGAAGGGCCAGACCGATATCGGCTATGGCCTGCGCCCCGAGCATCCGCTGGAACAGGCCGCCACCGGCGCCGCCGAGGCCGGCAAGATGGACCCCTCGGATTTCGAGGCCTACAAGGCCTTCGTCGCCGACTACACGCTGGACTATGTCAGCGAGCTGTCGGGCGTCGAGCCGGGCTTCCTCGAGGAACTGGCCGAGCTTTACGCCGACCCGACCAAGAAGGTCATGTCCTTGTGGACCATGGGCTTCAACCAGCACGTCCGCGGCGTCTGGGCCAACCAGCTTGTCTATAACATCCACCTGCTGACCGGCAAAATCTCGGAGCCCGGCAACTCGCCCTTCTCGCTGACCGGCCAGCCCTCGGCCTGCGGCACCGCGCGCGAGGTGGGCACCTTTGCCCATCGCCTGCCCGCCGACATGGTGGTGACGAACCCCGAACATGTCGCCCATACCGAGGAGCTGTGGAAACTGCCCCACGGGCTCTTGAACACCAAGCCCGGCTATCACGCCGTGCTGCAGGACCGGATGCTCAAGGACGGCAAGCTGAATTTCTACTGGATTCAGGTCACCAACAACCTGCAGGCGGCGCCGAACTCGGAAAACGAGACCTATCAGGGCTATCGCAACCCCGACAACATGATCGTGGTTTCGGACGCCTATCCGACCGTCACGGCGCTGGCGGCGGATATCATCCTGCCGGCCGCGATGTGGGTCGAAAAAGAGGGCGTCTACGGCAATGCCGAACGCCGGACGCATGCCTGGCACCAGCTGGTCAATGCGCCGGGCGAGGCGCGCTCGGACACCTGGCAACTGGTCGAATTCTCGAAACGCTTCACCACCGACGAATGCTGGCCGGCCGAACTGCTGGAGGCCAATCCCGAATACAAGGGCAAAACCCTGTACGACGTGCTGTTCGCCAATGGCCAGGTGGACAAGTTCCCGCTGTCGGAAATCCACAAGGATTACGCCAACCAGGAAGCCAATGATTTCGGCTTCTACATCCAGAAGGGCCTGTTCGAGGAATATGCCGCCTTTGGCCGTGGCCATGGCCATGACCTTGCCCCCTATGACACCTATCAAAGCGACGAGGTGCGCGGGCTGCGCTGGCCGGTCGTCGACGGCAAGGAAACGCTGTGGCGCTTCCGCGAAGGCTACGACCCCTATGTCGAGGCCGGGTCCGAAGTGCAGTTCTATGGCAACAAGGACAATCGCGCCGTCATTCTGGCCGTTCCCTATGAGCCGCCGGCCGAAAGCCCGGATGACGAATACGACTTCTGGCTGGTGACCGGCCGGGTGCTGGAACATTGGCATTCGGGTTCGATGACCATGCGCGTGCCGGAGCTTTACAAGTCCTTCCCCGGCGCGGTCCTGTTCATGAACGCGGGCGACGCACGCGAGCGCGGCTTCAACCAGGGCTCCGAGGTGCGGGTGATCTCGCGCCGGGGCGAGGTGCGGATGCGGGTCGAGACCCGTGGCCGCAACCGCATGCCGACGGGCGTGGTCTTTGTGCCATGGTTCGATGCCTCGAAGCTGATCAACAAGGTCACGCTGGACGCGACCGACCCGATCTCCAAACAGACGGATTTCAAGAAATGCGCAGTCAAGATCGTTCTCGCATGAGCCCGCTTCGTCTGATCGCAGGCGCCCTGGCGGCGGTATTCTTCACCGGCGCCGCGCTGGCGCAGGACCCGGGGGTCGAGGAAGCCCTGCGCAGCTCGGTCGAGCTGAACGGTCCGCAGCCCGCGATCGAGGTCATCCCCGCCGACCCGATCCCACGCTGGGTCACCGACGACCAGCGGCTGATGCGGCAATATCCCGAACAGCCGCCGCTGATCCCGCATTCGATCGAAGGCTATCAGCTGACGGTCAATGCCAACCGCTGCATGTCCTGTCACCGGCGCGAGGCGACCGAAGGTTCGGGCGCGCCGATGATCTCGGTCACGCATTACATGGACCGCGACACGCAGATGCTGGCCGATGTCTCGCCGCGCCGGTATTTCTGCACCGCCTGCCACGTCCCGCAAGCCGACGCCAAACCGCTGGTCGAGAATATCTTTACCGACATGAGCAAGATGGGCGTCAAGCCGATGGGGACCGAGTAAATGAGCTGGCTAGGTCGGCAGATCCGCCGGGTCTGGAACATCGTCTCGACGCCGGCGGGAACGCTCAGCATCGGTTTCCTGACGCTGGGCGGCTTTATCGGCGGGGTGATCTTCTGGGGTGCGTTCAACACCGCGCTCGAGGTCACCAACACCGAGAAATTCTGCACCTCGTGCCACGAGATGCGCGACAACGTCTATGAAGAGCTGTCGCATACGATCCATTTCTCGAACCGCTCGGGCGTGCGGGCCTCCTGCCCGGATTGCCATGTGCCGCATGAATGGACCCACAAGATCGCGCGCAAGATGCAGGCCAGTAAAGAGGTCTGGGGCAAGATCTTCGGCACCATCGACACGCGGCAGAAGTTTCTGGAACATCGGCTGGAACTGGCGCAGCACGAATGGGCGCGGCTGAAATCCAACGACAGTCTGGAATGCCGCAACTGCCACACGGCCGGGGCGATGGATTTCTCGCGTCAGGCGCCGCGCGCGGCTGAAATGCATTCGAAATACCTGCTGACGGGTCAGGCCACCTGCATCGATTGCCACAAGGGCATCGCCCATGAGCTGCCCGACATGACCGGCGTCGATCCCGGCTGGACGATGCCGGTCGAGGATCAGGCGCCCGCCGAACCGCAGCAGGGCGCATCAGCGGACGATCAGGCGGCGCTGCGCCGCTATCTGGACGGCTAGTAGGGCCCCACGGGTCCGAACCCCTTGCGGCCGGGCGTCTCATCACGCCCGGCCGTCCTGCTTTCGCGGTCCGCCGTCAGGGCGTCAGATCTTGCCCTCTTTCATCAGGGCAAAGCGCTTGGGGAAATACCATTGCAGCACCTTGCGGAACTTGTCCGAACTGTCGCGCGCCCAGTTCCGCATCAGCTCGCTGCCGAACTGGATCGCGGTGATCGGCGTCGCGCCGGCGGCCTGCATCCGCTCCAGCGCCCGGTCATGCGCCACGGGCGAGATGCCGCCCACCGCGTCGGCGACCGGATAGACCTGATAGCCCTCGGCCTGCATGTCCAGCGTCGGGAATGTCAGGCAAACCTCGGTCCAGAGGCCGGCCATGACGATCTTCTTGCGGCCGGTGGCCTCGATTGCCTGACGGAACTCGGCATC
>JAGPGI010000487.1 GCA_018056045.1 Paracoccus sp. (in: a-proteobacteria) | reverse complement strand
GTCATCAACCTGCTGGCGGAACTCCAGCGCGATCTGGGGCTGGCCTTGATCTTTATCGCGCATGACCTGTCGGTGGTGAAGCATATCAGTAACCGGGTGCTGGTCATGTATCTGGGCCGGGTGATGGAGCTGGCCGAGGCGGAATCGCTTTATGCCAATCCCTGCCATCCCTATACGCAGGCGCTTTTGTCCGCTGTCCCGATCCCCGATCCGCAGCTGGAGCGACAAAAGCGGATCATCCCGCTGAAAGGTGAGCTGCCCTCGCCGATGAACCCGCCTTCGGGCTGCGTCTTCCGCACCCGCTGCCCGCGCGCGCAGGCGATCTGCGCCAGCGAACGCCCGGCATTGCAGGGCCGTGCGCATCTGACCGCCTGCCATTTCCCCGGCCCGCTGACGCCCGGGGACCTGACGCCCTTTGCACAAAGCGCCTAGCGCGGGATATTGTTGGCATCCGCGATCAGGCGCCGGTGCCGCCGGGCCTCTTCGCGGACCCTCTCCAGATCGCCCAAGCCCTTGGCGGTCAGTGCCGGGATCAGCCGCAGGAATATCTCGGCTGTTGCCTCGGTGTCGCCCATGGCGGTGTGGCGGCGCTCGGGCGGGATGGTGACGC
Organism: Paracoccus sp. (in: a-proteobacteria); assembly: GCA_018056045.1. Lineage (GTDB taxonomy): Bacteria > Pseudomonadota > Alphaproteobacteria > Rhodobacterales > Rhodobacteraceae > Paracoccus. The sequence goes on along the minus strand of JAGPGI010000487.1, from coordinate 1,916 downwards.
CCAGCCGCTCGGCCAGCGCATCCAGCGCATGCGGCGCCGATTGCCCCCAGAGCATCGCCGACAGCAGCACCGTATCCAGCACGCGATTGGGGAACTCGACCCCGGTTTCGCGCGCCGCTGCCCGTAAAAGCCCCATGTCGAAGGGGGCGTTATGGGCGACCAGCACGGCGTCCTCGGCGAAATGGTGGAATGCGCGCAACGCCTCGGTCATGTCCGGGGCGCCGGCGACCATGGCATCGGTGATGCCGTGGATCCTGGTCGAGCCGGGCGGGATCGGACGCCCCGGATCGACCAGCGTCTCGAAGCGTTCGCCGGTCAGGCGCCCGGCCATGATCCGCAGCCCGGCGATCTGCACGATACGGTCATTGGGGCCAAGCCCGGTGGTCTCGGTGTCGAAGACCACGCAGGTCAGGCCGGCCAGCATCTCGCCGCCAGCGCCCAGCCCGGCGCGATAGGTCAGGACCGGCGCGATCTCGCAGACCGACATGCTTGCCGGCAGCGGCATGACGATGCGCCCGCCCGGACCCTCTGCCTCGGTCCAGAGGCCGGTGCCCAGCTCAGCCGCGATCGCCGCGCCGCTTTCGCCGGGCCGGTCGGAATCGGGCGCCCCCGCCAGCCATTCATCCAGTTGCGCCATCGAGAGCGGCCGGCCCTGCCAGCTGAGCGTGACCAGCGCCTCGCCCGAAGCAGCCCCGGTCGCCCCCCCCGCGCGCGGCGCCAGCCCGTCGCCGGGAATGATGTCCAGAACCGCCATCCGGCCGCTGATCCGCAGCCGCGCGGCCAGATCGTTGAGAAGTGCGGTCAGCGCACCGCCATCGCCCCTGAGGCAAAGCTCGGCGATCTCGCCCGGCAGCACCCCCTCGACCGAGGCGGCCAGCGTCGTCGCATCGACCTGGGCCACGGCCGGGTCCGGGCCAAGATCGCGCAGGGCGGCGATCAGCGCGGTGCCCTCGGCCCGGATCGCGGCGCGAACCTGCGGCGGCAGCGTCTCCTGCGCGGCGTCCAGCATCGGCACCAGCGTCGCGGCGTGGCGGCGCAGGCTTTCCAGGGCGCCGGCGCGGCGCGGGCTGTCGGGCGGACGCAGGATCAGGACGTGACCGCCCTCGCCGGCCGCGCGCATCCGCCCGGTCAGGCGCCGCCCGTCCAGCGTCAGCACTGTCAGGTCGGTGGACATGGCGTTCCCGGCGACAAGCCGGCGTTCGGCTGCGACCAGCGCCGAGGGACGCAAATGCCGCGTCAGCGTCCGGCCCAGAACCAGCCCGGGCAGCTCCTGCCGCGCGGCGGCATTGAAGAACACCACCCGCCCTTCGGCGTCGATCATCAGCGCCACCGCGCCGATATCCGAAAGCACGCTTTCCAGCATGACCTTGTCGCGCCCGAGCTCGTCGACATGGGTCTGGATCGCCTCGGCCAGCGCCTCGGCGGAACGGGCGCGGGCCTCGGCCGCCTCGCGCGCGGCGGGGGCAAGATCGGCGAGATAGCGGCCCTCGCCCGTATCGGGCGCGGCGCCGGTGCGCAGGCCCCCGGCCAGCGTCTCGATCGGGCGGGCGACATTCTGGTCAAACAGGAACCAGACCCACACGACCAGCGCCAGCGATCCGAAAACCCCGATGGCGGCGGCGGTCAGCAGCGCCGCCGGCGCCTCGGGCGCATGGCCCGCCTGATCCAGCCGCCGCCACGCCACCAGAAGCGCCGCCCCGATCACCGCATTCAGCCCCACCGCCAGCCCGGCGAAGATCAGGAAAACCCGAAGTCGCAGGGACAGACGGCTCAGCATGGCGGTCCGAGAAGCCGGGCGATTTCGCTGCGCAGTTCCGACAGTTCGAAGGGTTTGGCCAGAAAGCCGTCAGCGCCGAGCGCCAGCCCCTTCTTGCGCTCGATGATCGAGCCGCGCGCCGTCATCATCAGCACCCGCA
>JAGPGI010000486.1 GCA_018056045.1 Paracoccus sp. (in: a-proteobacteria) | reverse complement strand
TTCCGCACCGATGGCTACAATAACGGCAAGTTCTCGAATGCCGATTATGACAAGCTGCTCAACGACGCCAAGACCGCAGCCGACCCCGCGCCGATCTACAAGGCGGCCGAGGAGTTGCTGATCAAGGAAATGGCGCTGGTCCCGGTCTATCACTATGCCAAGCCGATGATGGTCAAGGCCGATCTGCGCGGCTGGCCCAAGGCCAATGTGATGAATGACTGGTACGCCAAGGACATGTACCGCGTGGCCGAGTAAGCCCGGCTGATGTAAGCTCTGGGGACGGTCCCGCTTTTCGGGGCCGTCCGCTCAGATGCGCTTATGCTTTACGGCAATTTTTGCCGAAACTGATTGTCCGGCACCTAATCGGGACCTTGTACATGTTCGGTTTCATCCTGCGACGGCTGGCCGTCGCCATTCCGACCCTGTTGTTGTTGATCGTTCTGTCATTTCTGCTGATGTATGCCGCCCCCGGTGGCCCCTTTACCCAGGAACGCGCCCTGCCGCCGCAGGTGCTGGCCAATCTGAACGCGAAATACGGGCTGGACGATCCCTTGTGGCGCCAGATCGTCAATTACGTCTGGGGCATCGTCGCGCATTTCGATTTCGGCCCCAGTTTCATCTATCCCGACCGCACGGTGAACCAGATCATTGCCGCCGGTTTCCCGATCACGCTGACCTATGGCGGCATCGCCTTTGTGGTCGCGGTCGCGGTCGGCGTCTCGCTGGGGGTCACCGCTGCGATCCGGCAAAACACCTGGCTGGATTATTGCGCCGTCGGCCTGTCGATCGGGGCGCAGGTGCTGCCGAATTTCGTCATGGCGCCGATCCTTGTGCTGGTCTTTACACTGTGGCTGGGCTGGCTGCCGGGCGGCGGCTGGGGCGGCCCGATCTTCTGGATCATGCCGGTGATCGCGCTTTCGACCAGCTTCATGGCTTCGATTGCGCGCATCACCCGCTCGTCCATGCTTGAGGTGCTGAGCTCAAACCACATCCGCACGGCACGGGCGAAGGGCTTGCCCGAACGCGCGGTGATCCTGCGCCACGCACTGAAACCGGCGATGTTGCCGGTGATCTCATATCTTGGACCGGCGTTTGTCACCATGATCACCGGCTCGGTCGTGGTGGACATGTATTTCTCGACCGGGGGGATCGGGCGCAGCTTCGTCGATTCGGCGCTGAACCGCGATTACGCGGTGATGATGGGGATCACCATCCTTGTCGGCGCGCTGACCATTCTTTTCAGTCTGGTGGTGGACCTGCTTTACGCATGGATCGACCCCAAGATCAGGTATTGAGCCATGATCGACAGCCAACAGATGCAATCGCTTGCCGCGCGCATGTCCGAGACCGAGGTCAAGGGCCGCAGCCCATGGGCCGATGCCCGCCGCCGCTTTCGCCGCAACAAGGCCGCCATGGTCAGCCTGATCGTGCTGGTTCTGGTCGCGCTTTTCGCCATTTTCGGCAATTCCCTTGCCGTCTGGTCGAACGAAGAGATGGACTTCAACGTCATCGGTCAGGCCGCCCAACTGGGCGCGCCCAGCCTTGAGAATGGGCATTACTTCGGCACCGACGATCTGGGCCGCGACCTGTTCTCGCGCACCGTGCAGGGCACGCAGGTCAGCCTGATGGTCGGGCTGATCGGCGCGGCCATCGCGGTGATCGTGGGCACGCTTTACGGCGCCACCGCCGGTTATGTCGGCGGGCGGACGGACGCGATCATGATGCGCACCGTCGATATCCTGCTGGCCATCCCCTATATGTTCGTGCTGATCCTGCTTTTGGTGGTCTTTGGCCGCTCGCTCTCGATGCTGTTTCTGGGCATCGGCCTGATCTCATGGCTGGAAATGTCCAGAATCGTGCGCGGTCAGACCCTTAGCCTCAAGAACCGGGAATTTATCGAGGCCGCCCGCGCCACCGGCGTCCCGGCATGGAAGATCATCCTGCGCCATATCGTGCCGAACCTTCTGGGCGTGGTCGCGGTCTATGCCACGCTCTTGGTGCCGCTGATGATCCTGTCGGAAAGCTTCATCAGCTTCCTTGGCCTTGGCGTGCAGGAACCCCTGACCTCTTGGGGGGCGCTGATTTCCGAAGGCGCCGCCACCATGAGCTATGGCACGCTGTGGCAACTGGTCTTTCCGCTGTTTTTCTTTTGCATCACGCTGTTTGCCTTTTTCTTCGTTGGCGACGGCTTGCGCGATGCCCTTGACCCGAAGGATCGCTGACATGAGCCTGTTGGAAATCCGCGATCTGAACGTGCGTTTTGCCACCACCGATGGCGAGGTCTCGGCCGTCAATGGCATCAATCTGGACCTTGAGCGGGGCGCGACGCTGGGCATTGTCGGCGAAAGCGGCTCGGGCAAAAGCCAGCTTTCCTTTGCGCTGATGGGGCTTCTGGCCAGGAACGGCCGCGCCACCGGCTCGGTCCGGTTCGACGGGACCGAGATCCTGAACGCGCCCCCCGCCGTGCTGAACAAGATCCGCGCCCGCCGCATCGCCATGGTCTTTCAGGACCCGATGACCAGCCTGAACC
>JAGPGI010000485.1 GCA_018056045.1 Paracoccus sp. (in: a-proteobacteria) | reverse complement strand
TCGACCGCCGCGGGGGCAAAGCGCAGCCTTGCGTGAAAGCGCGCCATCTCGCCGGGGGTCGGCGCCTCGCCGCAATAGATGCGCACATAGCCGGGCACGCGGGCCATGCGCGGAGCCGGCTCTTCGCGGACCTGCATCGAGATATAGCCGATCTGGACCAGATAGACGGTGCGGGCGCGCACATCCGCGTCCTCGGGCGCAAAGCCAAAGCGTTCGAAGAGCGCGCGGATCGCGGTCAGCCGCCGCTCGTCCTCTCTGTTGACGCGCGCCGCGACCGCGTCGGATTGATGCGCCCAGCCGCGCACGGCGAAATCCAGCTGCGGCTCGAACAGCGCCTCGTCGTTAAAGACCACGATCAGGTTCAGCATCGCTTCGGCGATGGTCCCGGCATAGGCGGCGCAGGCATCGGTGAAGGCGCCGGTATTCTTGGCCTCCCATTCCTCCAGCAGCGCATCCAGCAGCGCCTGCCGGTCCCTGAAGAACCAGTAGAAGCTGGCGCGCGAGATGTTCAGCCGCGCCGCCAGCAGCTGGATCTTGACCGCATCGAGGCCTGATTCCAGAAACGCCTGCTTTGCCGCCTGCAGCCACAGCGCGCGCGATCCGCGCCAGCCGGACCCGCCCTCAGCCCCATCTTCGCTGTCTGCTCGTTTGCTCATCTGCTGATGGATAGGCCGAAAGCTGGCTTTGGGCAACGAAATAAACACGAGTGATTTTTATATTGACACAAGTGTCTAGTTTTGGGATTTTCGCCCCGCATCAGGGAGGCCAGCCATGTCCAGCGACCCGCTTTTCCAGCCCTACAAGCTGAAGCATCTGACGTTGAAGAACCGGCTGATGATCACTAGCCACGAGCCGGCCTATCCCGAGGACGGCATGCCGAAAGAGCGTTACCGCGCCTATCATGTTGAGCGCGCGCGGGGCGGGGTGGCGATGACGATGACGGCGGGCTCGGCCTCGGTCGCGCGCGACAGCCCGCCGGTCTTCAACAATATCCTGGCATGGAAGGACGAGGTCGTCGGCTGGATGCGGCAACTGACCGACGAGGTGCACGAGCATGACTGCGCGGTGATGATCCAGTTGACCCATCTGGGCCGGCGCACCCGCTGGGACAAGGCCGACTGGCTGCCGGTCGTCGCCCCCGGCCATGACCGCGAGGCGGCGCATAAGGCCTTTCCGAAAAAGGTCGAGGACTGGGACATTGCCCGCATCATCGAGGACTATGCCGACGCGGCCGAGCGCATGCAGGCGGCCGGCCTCGACGGGATCGAGCTGCAGGCTTACGGCCATCTGATGGACCAGTTCTGGTCGCCCCTGACCAATGAGCTGGACGGCCCCTATGGCGGCGATCTGGAAAACCGGCTGCGCTTTACCTTTGACACGCTCAGCGCGATCCGCGACCGGGTGGGCAAGGATTTCATCGTCGGCATCCGCTATACCGGCGACGAGGACCTGCCCGGCGGGCTGACGAAATCGGACGGGCTGGAGATCTCGCGCCGGCTCAAGGACTGCGGCATGGTCGATTTCCTGAACGTCGTGCGTGGCCATATCGACACCGATGCCGGGCTGACCGACGTGATCCCGGTGCAGGGCATGCGCAGCGCCCCGCATCTGGATTTCGCCGGCGAGATCCGGGCGGTGACCGGCTTTCCGACCTTCCACGCCGCCAAGATCCAGGATGTCGCCACCGCCCGCCACGCCATCGCCAACGGCAAGCTGGACATGGTCGGCATGACCCGGGCGCATATGGCGGACCCTCATATCGTCGCCAAGATCCGGCGCGGCGAAGAGGACCGCATCCGCCCCTGCGTCGGCGCGAATTACTGTCTTGACCGCATCTATCAGGGCGGCATGGCCTTGTGCCTGCACAATCCCGCCACCGGGCGCGAGCTGGAGCAGCCCCAGATCGTCCCCAGGGCCGAACGGCAACGCCGCGTCGTCATCGTCGGCGCCGGCCCGGCAGGGGTCGAGGCCGCCCGCGTCGCCGCCGAACGCGGCCATGAGGTGATCGTGCATGAGGCCGCGAGCCATCCCGGCGGCCAGATCCGCCTTGCCGCGCAAAGCCCGCGCCGGGCCGAGATGATCCAGATTATCCAGTGGCGCATGTCGGAATGCGAAAGACTGGGGGTGACGTTCCGCTTCAACAGCTTTGCCGATGCGGCGACGGTGCTGGCCGACGACCCCGATGTGGTCATCATCGCCACTGGCGGCCTGCCCCATACCGAACTGCTGGCCGAGGGCAATGATCTGGTCGTCTCGGCCTGGGATATCCTGTCGGGCGATGTCCAGCCCGGCCGCAACGTGCTGATCTATGACGATGCCGGGGACTATGCCGGCCTGCAGGCGGCCGAAAGGATCGCCGAGACCGGCGCAAGGGTCGAGGTGATGACCCGTGACCGCAGCTTCGCCTCGGAGGTGATGGCGATGTCGCTGACGCCCTTTATCCGCGCCCTGCAAAAGCGTGACGTGACATTCACCGTGACCTGGAAGCTGGACGGGGTGAAGCGCGACGGCAACGGGCTGACGGCCATCGTC
>JAGPGI010000484.1 GCA_018056045.1 Paracoccus sp. (in: a-proteobacteria) | reverse complement strand
GGCGCCGCATAGCCAAGCGCGGTCACCTCGGGAAAGGGCAGCAGCGCCAGCGCCCAGAACCCCAGCCCCATCGAGGCGGTGCCGATGATGCCGCGATAGAAATGGCCCATCGGGCGATGGGTGCGCAGCCCGACGCCCAGCTCGCGCCGCAAGGCGAGCCAGGTCAGGATCACCGGAATCGCGAAGAGCGAGCGAAAGAACACCTGCTGGCCCGGCGGCACGCCCAGCCCGCCCTCGGAGGTGGCCTTGGCGATGGCGCCCATGACGGTAAAGACCACGACGCTGAGGCATTTCAGCATGATGCCGAAAAACGGGCTTTGCGCCGGGGTCTCGATCTGTTGGGTCATGGCAGCCTTTCGCAGGCCCAGCGGGCGGCATCGGCAACCGTGGGGTCGGGGTCGTTGGTCAGGGCCTCGGCCACCGGGCGCAGGTCGGGGCGGCCGGAGTTGCCGATGGCGTAAAGCACGTTCCGGACCATGCGGTCGCGGCCGACGCGCTTGATCGGGCTGCCGGAAAAGCGTTCGCGAAAGGCCGCGTCATCCAGCGCCGCGATCTCGGCCAGCGCCGGGCCGCCATGGGGGCCGTGATAGCGCAGTTCCGTCGCGGCTTGCGCGAACTTGTTCCACGGGCAGGCGGCAAGGCAATCGTCGCAACCATAGATGCGGTTGCCCAGCAAGGGCCGCAATTCGGGGTCCACCGGGCCTTTGTGTTCGATGGTCAGATACGAGATGCAGCGCCGCGCATCCAGTTGATAGGGCGCGGGGAATGCGCCGGTCGGGCAGGCGTCCAGACAGGACCGGCAGGAGCCGCAATGTTCGCGCTCGGGCGCGTCTTTGGGCAGGTCCAGCGTGGTGAAGATGGCGCCCAGAAAGAACCAGCTTCCCAGTTCGCGCGACAAAAGATTGGTGTGCTTGCCCTGCCAGCCCAGCCCCGCCGCCTGCGCCAAGGGCTTTTCCATCACCGGGGCGGTATCGACAAAGACCTTGATCTCGCAGCCGGTCAGCCCCACGAGCCAGCCGCCCAGCCGTTTCAGGCGCTTCTTGACGATGTCGTGGTAATCCTTGCCTTGCGCGTAGACGCTGACCGCGCCGCGATCGGGATGGTTCAGGATCTCGACCGGGTCATGCTCGGGGGTGTAAAGCTCAGCCAGCATGATGACCGAGCGGGCCTCGGGCCAGAGCGCGCCGGGCGCAGCGCGCCATGCCGTGCGCTCGGCCATCCAGCCCATCTGGCCATGACGGTCGGCCTTGAGAAAGGCGGCCAGCCGTTCGGGCAGTTGCGGATTGGCGTCGGGTGCGCAGATACCAAGCGCCGAAAACCCCTCAGTGCGGGCCTGTTCCTCAAGCCGGGCGCGGATCTCGGCGGGGTCAGAAATCCAGGAGCGCATAATGCGGCGCCGGATGCACCCCCGGCAGGTGGTCGGCCAGCAGGCTGCGGAAGGCCGGGCGCGACTTGATCTTGGCATACCATTCCTGAACCTCGGTCGAATGGGTCCAGTCCACGTCCGAGATGTAGTCAAGGCAGGAAAGATGCGCGGCGGCGGTGAAATCGGCCAGCGTCATCGTGTCGCCCGCCAGCCAGCGGCGATGCTCGAGCAGGCTGCGCATATAGTCCATATGCCGCCGGATGGCGCCAAGACCGGCCTTGACCGTGCGCGAATCCGGATAGCCCTGCCGCATGACCTTTTTCCAGACCCGCTCGTTCATCACCGGACGCGTCGCCTCGGCGTTGAACTTGTCGTCGAACCATGCGCAAAGCCGGCGCACCTCATAGCGGTCGATGGCCTGCACGGGCATCAGGGGCGCCTGAGGGTGGGTTTCGTCCAGATATTCGCAGATCGCCTGACTTTCCGCCAAAAGCCGCCCGTCCATGCGCAGGACCGGCAGCTTGCCGGCCGGGTTGCGGCGGGTCAGTTCGGAATCCGGTTCCCAATAGCGGTCCTCGACCAGTTCGACCTCGATGCGTTTTTCGCCAAGCACCAGCCGCACCTTGCGGCAAAAGGGCGACAGCGAGACGTGGTAAAGACGGGTCGTGGAATTGGGCGAGGCTGTATTCATCAGTGGAAAACCAGTTCATGCGCGGGTTTGCAGGTTGATACGCGCTGAAAGCCCGCGTTTCAACCGGCTTGGGGCCACGGCCGGCGTCGAAATGCGCGTCAGCGGGGCAGGCGCAGGCAGGCGTCGCGCCCGTCCGCAGCGATGGTCGCCGCCCCGTCGGCGATGGCGCGGGCGCGGCGCGAGCCGGTCTTGGGCTGGCGGTCCTTGGGCGCCGGCAGGATCGAGGCCAGGGCCGCCGCCTGCCGCGCCGTCAGCTTGTCGGGCGTGGTGCCGAAGTGATGCTTTGCCGCCGCCGCGACGCCAAAGACGCCGGGGCCGAATTCGGCAAGGTTCAGATAGACCTCGACGATGCGGCGCTTGGACCACAGCGCCTCGATCATCGGCGTATACAGCGTTTCCAGCAGCTTGCGCGGCCAGCTTCGGCCCTGCCACAGGAACACGTTCTTGGCCGTCTGCTGGGTCAGGGTCGAGGCCCCGCGCGACGA
>JAGPGI010000100.1:5079-8111 GCA_018056045.1 Paracoccus sp. (in: a-proteobacteria) | reverse complement strand
CCAGCCATTCCAGCGTGCCCTCGTTATAGACGTTGATCGTCGGTCCGACCCAGAAGGGTGTGCCCTCGGGCAGGTATTTCAGCGCCGTCAGGTCGGCGATCTCGACCGGGATGCCGGTGGCGAAGAGCTCTTCGGTCTGGCGCCGTTCGCGTTTCAGCGTGACCAGCGTCAGCGAGGACAGCGCCACCTCTTTGCCGGCGGCCTGCAGGGTTTCGACCGCCTCGGGGATCTCGTGCTGCCAGAAGGGCAGACGTTTCGAGCAGACCCATTCGCCGATCACCACGCGCGGCGCCGGGCTGGCGGCGATCAGGCGATAGAAGTCGCGCACCTGTTCGGCGGTCCAGAAAAAGGCGATGGGGCCGATTGTCATGTCCATGTCGCGTCCTCCCGGTCCTAGCGCCAGGTCTTGGCATAGGCGCCGGTGGTGGCGGCCTGGCCTTCGGTCAGTTTCATCAAGAGGCCCGCCGGCATCGGCGCCCCCGCTGCCGCCGCATCAACCGCGGCGCGAAAGGCGCGCACCACCTGCGCGACATAAGCGCGCGAGCGCTGCCGCCCCTCGATCTTCAGCGCGGTGACGCCGGCCTTTTGTAGCGCCGGGATCAACTCGGTCGCGTCCAGACTGACCGGATCCTCGAAGATATGGCCGGTCACGCTGTCGCCCGCGCCGTCGGCCGAGGTAAAGCAGCCCTTGCACAGCGTCGGATAGGGCACGCTCGCCCCGCGGGGCGTGCGATGGATCAGATAGCCACCCAGACGCGCCTCGTTGTGGCCGGCGACCTCGGCATAGGCGACGTGGCTCGCAGGCGAGCAGACGCCGTTCATATTGGGCGACAGCCCCGTGGCATAGGACGACAGCGAACAGCGCCCCTCGGCCATGACGCACAGCCCGCCAAAGACGAAAACCTCGGTCTCGACATCGATTTCGCGGTTGATTTTGGTGATCTCGTCCACGGTCAGCACGCGCGGCAGGACGACGCGGCGGATGCCAAAGGTCTCGGCATAGAAATTGATCATGTCGGGATTGGCGGCGGCAGCCTGCACCGACAGATGCAGGCGCAGATCGGGATGGGTCTCGGCGGCATGGGCGATCAGGCCCAGATCGGCCAGAATGACCGCATCGGCCCCGGCCTGCTTGGCATCTGCCACGGCGCGGTGCCACAGCGTCTGATCGCCGGCGCGGGGGAATGTGTTGATCGCGACCAGCACCTTGGCGCCACGCGCATGGGCGTATTCGACCCCCTCGGCCAGTTCCGGGCGCGAAAAGTTCAGCCCCGGAAAGTTGCGCGCATTGGTTTCGTCAGCAAAGCCGCAATAGACGGTATGCGCGCCGGCATCGACAGCTGCGCGCAGGGATGCGGGCGTGCCCGCCGGGCAGACCAGTTCCATCATGGGGTCACCTCCTGTCTGGACAGCACAAGGCCGCCGCGCCGCGCCGCAAAGGCCGAGGCGCGCCGCAGCCAGCGGCCCAAGGGCTCGCCCGAGATCGCCGCCAGCTCCTCGGTCAGGTCCAGTTCGGCATCGTCCAGCGCATTGCGCAGCGCCAGCACTGCAGAAGTGTCGCCCGACACTTCAAGCGTGCCGGAAAAGAACAGCGCATCGCCATCCTCGGACCCGTGCAGCATGGAAAGAAAGGCCGCCAGATCGCCCCGGATCGCCGCGTCATGGGCGGGGGCCGCGCTGCGGCGGCTGACCACGATCTGCTGCGCGGCAGGGGCGATGACCATAAGAACCGGCGCATCCCGGACATCAATCAGGAACCGCGCCGTGCCGTATTGCCCCAGCCGGGTCAGGATCGCGGGTTTGCGCAGGGCGATGCGGCGCAAAAGCGCCGTCAGCGCATGGCCCAGCAGCCTTGGCGCAAAAGGCGGCGGCGGAAGGCGCCGAAAAAGCGCGCTATGCGGGCGTTCAATCGTCATGGCCCGGGCAATAGGGGCGATTATCGGCCCCGGCCTTGACCAAGCTCAAGCGCTTGTCCGATTTCGCGCGCTAGCTTGCCGGCGAATTCCGCCCCCCTTTCCGGGCGCGACCGGAGACGCCGATGCGAAGCCTGCCTGTCTTTCCCGATCTGCGCGCCTATCTTGGCTGGTGCGAGGCGCAGGGCGAGCTGGCCCGCATCGCCGAGCCGGTCTCGATCCGCCATGAAATGACCGCCGTGCAACTGGCCTGCCTGCGGCGCGGCGGCCCTGCGCTGGAGTTTTCGCGCCATGACGGGCCGGGCATGCGCGTGGTCAGCAACCTGTTCGGCACCCCCGCCCGGGTCGCGGCGGGGCTGGGCCTGACGCCCGACAAGGTGCCGGAATTCGGCGCGTTTCTGGCTGCCCTGCGCAGCCCCGCCCCGGTCGCGGGCATGCGCGACGCCTTCGCGCGCTGGCCGATGCTGCGCGCGGCCATGGCGACACGGCCCAGAATCCTGCGCGGCGGCCCGGTGCAGGAACACGAGCTGACCGGCCTTGACCGCATTCCGGTGCAGACGCCCTGGCCCGACGATGCCGGCCCGCTGATCACCTGGCCAGTGGTCATCACCCGACCGCAGGATTGCGGGGCCGGCGATCTGGCGCGCTATAACCTTGGCGTCTATCGCGCGCAGGTTCTGGGGCCAGACCGGCTGATCATGCGCTGGCTGGCCCATCGCGGCGGCGCGGCGCATGCCCGGACATGGTTTCAGGCGGGGGCCCGCACGGGTGAGCCGATGCCCGTGGCCATCGCCCTTGGCGCCGATCCCGCGCTGCTGCTGTCCGCCGCCCTGCCCCTGCCCGAAACCGTGTCCGAGATGGGCTTTTCCGGCGTGTTGCGCGGCGCGCGCACCGAACTGACCCCTTGTCGCACAGTGCCGCTGATGGCCCCTGCCCGCGCCGAGATCCTGCTTGAGGGCTGGATCCATCCCGGCGAGACCGCGCCCGAAGGCCCCTTTGGCGACCATACCGGCTATTACAATGCGGTCGAAGCCTTTCCGGTCATGCGCATCAGCGCCATCACCTGCCGCACGGACCCGATCTATCTGACCACCGTGACCGGCCGCCCCCCGGATGAAC
>JAGPGI010000100.1:0-4979 GCA_018056045.1 Paracoccus sp. (in: a-proteobacteria) | reverse complement strand
CCCTTTGGCGACCATACCGGCTATTACAATGCGGTCGAAGCCTTTCCGGTCATGCGCATCAGCGCCATCACCTGCCGCACGGACCCGATCTATCTGACCACCGTGACCGGCCGCCCCCCGGATGAACCCTCGGTCATCGGCGAGGTCTTCAATCAGCTGGCCCTGCCCCTGATCCGCGCCCAGATCCCCGAGATCCGAGATCTGTGGCTGCCGCCCGCCGCCTGTTCCTATCGCATGGCGGTGGTGCGCATCGACAAGCGCTATCCCGGGCAGGCGCGGCGGGTGATGATGGCGCTGTGGGGGATGCTGCCGCAATTCAGCTATACCAAGATGATGATCGTCGTTGATGACGATATCGACGTGCGCAACTGGGACGATATCGCCTGGGCTATGGCCACGCGCATGGACCCGGCACGCGACGTGATGCAGATCGACAGCACGCCGATGGATTACCTTGACTTTGCCTCGCCGCGCGAGGGGCTGGCGGGCAAGCTGGGGATCGACGCCACCACCAAGATCGGCGCCGAGACGACGCGCGACTGGGGTCAGGTCATGGCCCTGGACCCCGCGCATGCCGCCCGGGCCGAGGAACTTCTGGCGCAGGTGCTGGCATGACCGCCGCGCCTGCCCCCCGCGTCGTTCTGGGTGTCTCGGGCGCCTCGGGGGCGATGCTGGCCATGGATTGCGCCCGCGCGCTGAGGGCGCTGGGGGCCGAGGTGGATCTGGTCCTGTCGCCCATGGCCGGACGCACCCTGGCCGAGGAAATCGGCCCCGAGGCACGGGCCCGGCTGACCGCGCTGGCAAACCGAACCCATGCCATCGGCGATCTGGGGGCGGCCATCGCCTCGGGGTCTTGCCCGGTGGCGGGCATGATCGTCGCGCCCTGCTCGATGCGCAGCCTTGCGGCCATTGCCCACGGGCTTGACGACAACCTGCTGACCCGCGCCGCCGGCGTGCAACTGAAAGAACGCCGAGCCCTGATCCTGCTGACGCGCGAGGCACCGCTGACACTGGCGCATCTGAAGAACATGCAGGCGGTGACCGAAATGGGCGCCATCGTGCTGCCGCCGGTTCCGGCCTTTTATCTGCGCCCGGCCAGTCTGGCCGAAGTGAGCGCCCAGATCGCCGCCCGCGCGGTCGATCTCTTGCGGATCGCGCCCGCCAGCGCCCGGGCATGGGCGCCCGGGGTGGCAGGCGCCCCGGGCTGAGCCGTCTCAGGCACCCGGGGCCGGAGGAAGAGCCAGATCTCGTCGGGGCAGCGGCACCCGTCCCCGGATGCGGTCGGCGATCTTTTCGGCCACCATGATGATCGGCGCGTTGACATTGGCGGTCGGGATCAGCGGCAGGATCGCGCCATCGACCACCCGCAGGCCGGCGACGCCATGGACCAGCCCCTCGCCATCGGTGACCGCCATCGCGTCATGGCCCATGCGGCAGGTTCCGACCGGGTGATGTTCGGTATTGCCGATGCGGCGCATCCAGTCTAACGCCGCGGCGCGGTCGCGGATATCGGCTCCCGGCGCGATCTCGGTGCCGCCAAGCGCCTGCCACGGGGCCTGCCGCGCCATGTCGCGGGTCTGGGCGAGGCCGTCCAGCATTTCCGCCGCATCGGCGGGATCGTCCAGATAGTTGAAGACGATCTCGGGATGCAGGTCGGGATCAGCGCCGCGCAACCGCAGCCAGCCCCGGCTTTTGGGGCGCATCTGGCTGAGGAAATACTGGTAGCCATGCCCGATGCGCACCCGCCCCGCCTGAAAATCGGCCAGAAACGGCAGGAACTCATGCTGCATATTGGCATAGGCGGCATCCGCCCCGCTGCGAAAGAAGGCGCCGACTTCGAAAAAGCTGGTCGCGCCCAGACCGCCGCGGGTCAGCAGCCATTCCAGCCCGATGCGGGGCCGGTTCCAAAGCGACAGATCCGACGCGATCGAGCGTTTCCCCTCGGCCCGGAAAGTCAGCGAGGCCACGAAATGATCCTGCAGGTTCTCGCCGACGCCCGGCAGGTCATGAACCACCTTGACGCCCGAGGCGCGCAGATGCTCGGCCGGCCCGATCCCGGACAATAGCAGCAGATGCGGGCTGCCGATGGCCCCGGCGCAGAGGATCACCTCGCGCCCGGCGCGGATCTCGCCGCGCCTGGTCCCGCGCCGCAGGGCCACACCCGTGGCGCGCCCGCCTTCCAGCAGCAGCCGGTCGCAGCGCCAGCCGGTCAGCACCGTCAGGTTCGGACGTCCGGCGGCGGGATGCAGATAGGCGACAGCCGCACTTTGCCGCCGCCCGTCATGGATCGTCGCCTGCGTGACATGCACGCCTTCGAAGTCATGGCTGTTGTAATCCGGCGTCTGGCTGAGGCCATAAGCCTCGCCCGCGCTGAGAAATGCCTCGTAAAAGGGATGCGCGGCGCGGCTGCGGCTGATCTTCAGCGGGCCGTCGCCGCCCCGGTTCGGATCGGCGCCGCCCTCATAGCTTTCCATCTTGCGGAAATAGGGCAGGCAATCGGCAAAAGACCAGCCCTGCAGCCCCTCGGCCGCCCATGCATCGTAATCGGCCGGATGGCCGCGCACCCAGACCATGCCGTTGATCGAGGAACTGCCCCCCAGACCCCGCCCGCGCGCCTGCCCCAGCGTGCGGCCATTCAGATGCGGCTCGGGCCCGGTCACATATTGCCAGTTCCAGACCTTGCTTTCGATGGGCATGGTCAAAGCGGCGGGCATATGGATGAACAGGCTGCGGTCGCGCGGGCCGGCCTCGACCAGGCAGACCCGCGTGCCGGGATCCTCGGTCAGGCGCGCGGCCAGCACGCAGCCGGCCGAGCCCGCGCCGATGATGACATAGTCGAACCCGTCCCCGGGCAGGGTGCTCTGGATCGGCATGGGACTACTCTCCGGTGGTGATCTTTCGGGCGTTGAGGAAAGCGGCCGGCTCAAAGCCGCGCGCCAGCGCCAGCGGGATGACCAGATATTGCACGGGAATGATCTCGATGAGCGGCAAGAGCCCCGGCGCGACCTCGGGCAGGTCCAGCGGCAGGACGGCATCGGTGCCGGTGCCGATATCGGTGCCGATGGTGACGACGCGGCCGCCCAGTTCGGCGATGCGGGTGACCAGCGCCTCGGTCAGCGGCCGGGCCGGACCTTCGCCGACAAAGACCACGGCGCGGAACCCCGCGCGCACCAGCTCCAGCGGGCCGTGGCGGAACTGGCCGCCGGTCAGCGCCTCGCAGGAGAGCTTCGCCGCCTCTTCGATCAGCAGCGCCGCCATCGCGGCGGTGCCGAAACTGTCGCCGCGCCCGATCACCGTCAGGGCCGCGTCATGGCCCAGATGCGCGGCGGCGGCAGCGGCGGCGGCGGGCATCCGCTCGAGCATGGCTGCGACCGTGGCGGCGGCGGCCTGAACCTCGGCCCCCGCCCCGGCGCCATCGCCGGTCAGATGCGCGACCACCAGATGCAGCGCCGCCAGCCCCGCCGTATAGGTCTTGGTCGAGGCGGTGCGCTCCGGCCCGGCCTCGGTCGTGACCGCAAGATCGGCCCAGTTGGCCAGCGCATTCCCCGACCCGTTGGTGATCGTCACCGCATAGCCGGGCCGGGCCGGCAATTCGGTCAGGCGCTTCACCTCGCCACTTTCGCCCGATTGCGAAATGGCGATGACCAGCGTGCGCGGCGTGACGGCCTGCGGCGCCTGCTGGGTCAGCTCGCCCGATTCCCACAGCAGCACCGGCACCGACAGGGCCCGCGACAGCGCCAGATGCGCGGGATGGGCGCCATGCAGCGACCCGCCCATGCCGGTCAGGATCACCCGGTCGAAACGGCCCGCCGCCAGCCCCGCCCGCAATTCGGCGAATGCCGCCCCCCAGCTCGCGGCAAAGCGCGCGCCCAGACGGTCAAGAATACCGGGTTGCTCGGCGATTTCAGCAAGATAAGCCTCAGACATCATGAATTCCTTCAGGTTTTCGGGGTCAGCGCGGCCAATCCGGCGCCGATCATTCCCGCGTCATTGCCCAGCCGGGCAAGCGCCAGCGCGCTTGTCCGCAGAAAGGGAAGCGAGCGGGCATCGGCCCGGTCGCGGATCGCATCGACAAAGCCCTGTCCCAGCACGGAAAGCCCGCCGCCAAACAGGATCAGGTCGGGCTGGAAACTGGCGCGCCATGTGGCCACGGCCATGCCCAGCCACTCGGCCATCCGGGCCACCAGCCGCTCTGCAGCCGCGTCGCCGGCCAGCGCCGCGCGGCAGGCGCTGGCTGCGGTGACATGGCCATTGCTGGCCAGCTCCGCGGCCAAAGCCGGGCTTGCCCCGGTCAGCGCCAGCGCGCTCGCATCACGGGCCAGCGCCTCGCCCGAGGCCACGGATTCCAGACAGCCGGTGCACCCCTGCCGGCATTGATGCCGGCCCTCGGGGTCGAGGTTCAGATGCCCGCTATCCCCCAGCGCGCCACCCGCTGTTTCCAAGGGAACGCCGCCCACCACCATCGACACGCCCACCCCGGTGCCAAGCGTCACCATCAGGATACGCGTCTCGGCATATAGCCGCGCCTCGGCCAGCGCCGCCGCATTGGCATCGTTCAGCAGCACGCCGCCAAGAGCCCTGGCCAGCGGATGGCCGTCCAGCGCCGGGACATTCGAGTTCAGCCCAATCCCGCGCGCGCGGTCCACGTGACCCGGATAGGCGATCCCCAGCGGCAGCGCCGCCGCCTCGGAGCCAAGCGTGGCGATGGCCTCGCGGTAGAGCGCCTCGATGGCCGGAAAATCCGCGCCCTCGGGCAGCACGACCCGCGTCGCCTGCAACAGCCGCCCGCTTGCGTCGATCAGCCCCAGTTTCGTGCTGCCGCCGCCGATATCCAGCCCGATCGCCGCGCCCTTGGTGAGGTCTTTGGTTCGGTCATGCGCGGCCAGCGCTCGGCCAGCCTTGTCGATACGATGACCGGCGTGGTGCTGAACGCCTGGGGCGAGGAACCGGCCGCCCTGCCCTATAACATCTGGTTCGAT
>JAGPGI010000483.1 GCA_018056045.1 Paracoccus sp. (in: a-proteobacteria) | reverse complement strand
CCAGATCCGTGCCACGTAATAGATGACCAGCATTTTCAGGATCATGTAGGCCGGCACGCAGATCACCACCAGCAGCCAGTTCTCGGCGATGGTGGTCAGGTTCAGCGCCATGCCGACGCCAAGGAAAAACAGGCCCAGCAGCAGGCCCCGGAAGGGTTCGACGTCTGCCTCAAGCTGGTGGCGGAAGGTGCTTTCCGACAGCAGAACTCCGGCAAGGAAGGCGCCCATGGCCATCGAGAGCCCGGCGGCCTGCATCATCAGCGCCGCGCCCAGCACCACCAGCAGGGCGGCGGCGGTCATCACCTCGCGCCCGCCATAGCGTGCCAGCAGGCTGAAGAACGGATTGAGCAGATACAGCCCGCCAAAGATCAGTGCGACAATGGCGCCAGTGCCGATGGCGGCGCTGGTCAGCCGCTGCGCCATGGTCACTTCCTCGCCTCCGGGGGCAAGGAAGGTCACAAGCGCCAGCAGGGGCACGATGGCCAGATCCTCGAAGAGCAGGATCGAGATCATCCGCCGGCCCTTGGGCGTGGCCATTTCCTTGCGCTCGTCCAGCATCTGCATGACGATCGCCGTCGATGTCAGCACGAAGCCGGTTCCGGAAATCAGGCTGGCCGAGACCGGAAAGCCCAGCGAGACGCCGACGATGGTCAGAACCCCCATCGCCACCAGCACCTGCGCGAATCCCAGCCCGAAGATCTCGCCCCGCATCGCCCACAGGCGCGAGGGCTGCATTTCCAGACCGATGACGAACAAAAACAGCACGACGCCCAGTTCGGCGACATGGATGATCGCCTCGGGGTCGTGGAAAAAGCCAAAGCCGAAC
The DNA here is from genome assembly GCA_018056045.1 of Paracoccus sp. (in: a-proteobacteria). GTDB lineage: Bacteria > Pseudomonadota > Alphaproteobacteria > Rhodobacterales > Rhodobacteraceae > Paracoccus. The sequence goes on along the minus strand of JAGPGI010000483.1, from coordinate 1,719 downwards.
GGGCCGACCACCAGACCGGCGGCCAGATAGCCCAGAACCGAACCCAGCCCGATGCGGCGAAACAGCGGCACTGCGATCACGGCTGCGGCCAGCAACACGACCACACTCAATACATCTACGCCACCGCCATGGGCCGCCGCCTCGCCCGCGGCCCCTGCCGCAGCGGTTACCTCACCTGCCATGTTTCCCCCTGTCCGCGTCCCGCTTTACTGGTCATGTCATACGCTATCACCAGAATGCGAAATTTCTGGCGGGGTCAAGCGGGCGCCATGTATGAGACACCCGGCGCCGCGCGGGCGCCGGATGTCTGTTGGCTGTCGGATGGACCTAGCGCCAGCCCAGAGCGGGCGCGACGTGCTTCAGGATCGATTCGATCACATGGGCATTATAGGGCACGCCCAGCATGTTCGGCACCGTCAGCAGCAGGGTATCCGCCTCGGCGATGCCCTCGTCCTCGGCCAGTTCGCGGATCAGCTGATCCGGCTCGGCCGCATAGCCACGCCCAAAGATCGAGCGGGTGCTTTCGATGAAGCCGACCTGATCCGCCTCTTTGCCGCCGCGCCCGAAATAGGCCCGGTCGCGGTCGTCCATCAGCGCAAAGATCGAGCGGCTGACCGAAACGCGCGGCGTGCCGGGATGCCCGGCCTCGGCCCATGCGGCCCGAAAAAGCCGGATCTGCTCGGCCTGCTGGATATGGAAGGGCTTGCCGCTTTCGTCGGTTTTCAGGGTCGAACTTTGCAGGTTCATCCCCATGCGCCCGGCCCATTCGGCGGTGGCGTTCGAGGACGCGCCCCACCAGATGCGGTCGCGCAGCCCCGGCGCATAGGGCTCCAGCCGCAACAGGCCCGGCGGGTTCGGGAACATCGGGTTCGGATTGGGCTGGGCAAATCCCTGACCCTGAATGACCTGCAAAAACACCTCGGCATGGCGGCGGGCCATGTCGGCGTCGGTTTCGCCCTCGGCGGGGTTATAGCCGAAATGCCGCCAGCCCTCGATCACCTGTTCGGGCGAGCCACGGCTGATGCCCAGCTGCAACCGCCCCTGCGAGATCAGGTCGGCGGCGCCGGCATCCTCGGCCATGTAAAGCGGGTTTTCGTAGCGCATGTCGATGACGGCGGTGCCGATCTCGATGCGCGAGGTGCGCGCACCCACCGCCGACAGCAGCGGAAAGGGCGAGCCAAGCTGGCGGGCGAAATGGTGGACGCGGAAATAGGCGCCGTCCGCGCCCAGTTCCTCGGCGGCGACGGCAAGGTCGATGGATTGCAGCAGGACGTCCCCGGCGCTGCGGGTCAACGAGCCGCGCTCGTCCGACCAATGGCCAAAGGACAGGAAACCGATCTTTTTCACGGTGAAACCTCATCACATGCGGGATTGCTTGACGCCCATATAGGGTGCCGCGCGGAAAAACCTAATCCGGCTAGGCGGGGGCGGTTTTCCATGACGGTTGCCTGAGTTCGTCCGCGACGTGATCGACAAAGCGGCGCAGCTTTGCCGGCAGCGGCGAGACCGGAGGCCAGACCGCGACGATGGGCAGGGCGCGCGTTTCGCGGTCGGCGAGCACCTGTTCCAGCCGGCCCGCCGCGACCGCAGGCCCGGCGATGAAGCCGGGCAGCATCGCCAGCCCCAGCCCCTCGATCGCCATGTCGCGGATCGCCTCGCCATTGTTCAGCTTGAGCCGGCCCTGAACCGGCGGCGACACGAACCGCCCCTGATCGCGGA
>JAGPGI010000482.1 GCA_018056045.1 Paracoccus sp. (in: a-proteobacteria) | reverse complement strand
CCGCATCAGAATTGGGTTTGTCCTTTGGGCGCGATCATGTCATACACAGCGCGCTTGCGCCGGGGGGCCTGACCGACAAATTGATCAGGGACGCGAGCAGACTGACGGGTCTGCGCGGGCATGACGGTGGCGCTTCGGCCACCGGGAAGGAATGAAGATCGGATGAGCGATAACGACGGAAAGAAACCCCTGGGTCTTGGCGGCGGCTCTGGCCGTTCGGGCCAGGTGAAGCAAAGCTTCAGCCACGGCCGGACCCATAATGTGGTCGTCGAGACCAAGCGCAAGCGCGTCGTCGTGCCCGGCAAGTCCGGTGCAGCGGCCGGTGGCGCACGCTCTGGCTCGTCCTCGGTCGGGTCAGGGGACCCGTCCAAGCGCCCTGCCGGCATTTCCGATGCCGAAATGGAACGGCGTCTGGCCGCGCTGAAGGCCGCCAAGGCCCGCGAGGTCGAGGAAGCCGCACAGCGCGAGGCCGAGGAAAAGGCCCGCGAGGAAGAACGCGAACGCCGCCGCCTTGAGCTGGAAGCCAAGGAGCGCGAGGAACGCGAACGCGAGGAAGCCCTGCGCCTGAAGGCCGAGGAAGACGAGCGCCGCGCCCGCGAGGCCGAGTTGCGTGAAAAGAAAAAGGCCGAGGTCCGCGCCAAGCCCGTGGTCGAGGCACGTCCCGCCGCGCCCGCCGACCGCGCCGCCGCCGAGGCTGCCGCCTCGCGCGCCGAGACCAAGGGCGTCAGCGCCGCGCCGCGCAAGACCGACCGCGACCGCGACACGCGCAGCCCCTCGACCGACGATCGCGACAGCCGCAACAAGAGCCGCGACGACAATCGCCGCACCGGCAAGCTGTCGCTGAGCCAGGCCCTGAACGGTGAAGGCGGGCGTCAGCGCAGCCTTGCCGCGATGAAGCGCAAGCAGGAAAAGGCCCGGCAGAAAGCCATGGGCGGCGCCATGCGTGCCGAAAAGCAGGTGCGTGACGTGCAGCTGCCGGAAACCATCATGGTTTCGGAACTGGCGAACCGCATGGCCGAACGCACGCCCGACGTCATCAAATCGCTGATGCGCATGGGCCTGATGGTGACTGCGAATCAGGGCATCGATGCCGATACCGCCGAACTGGTGATCGACGAATTCGGCCATCGCGCCGTCCGCGTCTCGGATGCGGATGTCGAACAGGTCATCGATCAGGTCGAGGACAAGGCCGAGGATCTGCTGCCGCGTCCGCCGGTCGTGACCATCATGGGCCATGTCGACCACGGCAAGACCTCGCTTCTGGACGCGATCCGCAAGGCGAATGTCGTCGCCGGCGAGGCCGGTGGCATCACCCAGCATATCGGCGCCTATCAGGTGAAAACCGAATCGGGTGCGCTGCTGACCTTCCTCGACACGCCCGGCCACGCCGCGTTCACGTCGATGCGGGCGCGCGGTGCGCAGGTCACCGATATCGTGGTGCTGGTGGTGGCCGCCGATGACGCGGTCATGCCGCAGACCATCGAGGCGATCAACCACGCCAAGGCCGCCAAGGTGCCGATGATCGTGGCGATCAACAAGATCGACAAGCCCGCCGCCAACCCGCAAAAGGTCCGCACCGACCTGTTGCAGCACGAGGTCGTCGTCGAGGCGATGTCGGGCGAGGTCCAGGACGTCGAGATCTCGGCCAAGACCGGCCAGGGTCTGGACCAGTTGCTGGAAGCCATCGCGCTGCAGGCCGAAATCCTGGAACTGAAAGCCAATCCCGACCGCCCGGCACAGGGCGCGGTAATCGAGGCCCAGCTGGATGTCGGCCGTGGCCCGGTCGCGACGGTTCTGGTGCAGAACGGCACGCTGAAGCGCGGCGACATCTTCGTCGTCGGCGAACAGTGGGGCAAGGTCCGCGCCCTGATCGACGACAAGGGCGAGCGCGTCGAAGAGGCCGGTCCCTCGGTTCCGGTCGAGGTTCTGGGTCTGAACGGCACGCCCGAGGCCGGCGATGTGCTGAACGTCGTCGAAACCGAGGCGCAGGCCCGTGAAATCGCCGATTACCGCATTCAGGCCGCCAAGGACAAACGCGCTGCCGCCGGTGCCGCGATCACGCTGGACCAGATGCTGGCCAAGGCGAAAGCCGACGAAAGCGTCGCCGAACTGCCGGTGCTGGTGAAAGCCGACGTGCAGGGTTCGGCCGAGGCGATCGTCCAGGCGCTGGAAAAGATCGGCAACGACGAGGTGCGCGTGCGCGTGTTGCATTACGGCGTCGGCGCGATCACCGAATCCGATATCGGCCTGGCCGAAGCTTCGGGCGCGCCGGTCATCGGCTTCAACGTCCGGGCCAACGCCCCGGCGCGGAACGCCGCCAACCAGAAGGGGGTCGAGATCCGCTATTACTCGATCATCTACGATCTGGTGGATGACATCAAAGCGGCGGCCTCGGGCCTGTTGTCGGCCGAAGTGCGCGAAAACTTCATCGGCTATGCCGAGATCCGCGAAACCTTCCGCGTCACCGGCGTCGGCAATGTCGCAGGCTGTCTGGTGACCGAGGGCGTGGCCCGCCGTTCGGCCGGCGTCCGCCTGCTGCGCGACAACG
>JAGPGI010000481.1 GCA_018056045.1 Paracoccus sp. (in: a-proteobacteria) | reverse complement strand
CGTCGTAGCCGGAGGCGTGAAGACGGTAACGCGCGATGGCGAGTTTGGGATCAGGCACGGACATCGATCGCGATCGGCGACTCGGCCTCGCTGCGTGGGTCGATTCGCCCGATGATGGCGGCCGCCGTATAGCCGAGGGACCGGAGCTCGGCCACGCAGGCCGCTGCCCGGTGGGCGGGCACGCCCGCCAGCAGTCCACCCGCCGTCTGCGGGTCGAACAGCAGGGGAAAGCGCGGATGCCGCGCCATCATCTCCAGATCGCGGACCGCGCGGCGCAGACGCAGGTTCTGCGGCTGCAACGAGGAAAGGATGCCCGCGGCAACCGTCTCGACCGCACCCTCCAGTAGCGGCACTGCCTCGATCCGCAGGGTCGCATCGACGCCCGATGCCCGGGTCATCTCCATCAGGTGCCCGAGCAGCCCGAAGCCGGTGACATCCGTGCAGGCGGTGGCCTCGTGCCGGCGCAGACACTGGGCCGCGGCCCGGTTCGAGTGGACCATCGAGGCGATCGCGGCATCGATCCAACGCCCCTTGGCGCACCGCCGCATGTCGGCGGCGAACAGGGTACCGGTGCCGACCGGCTTGGTCAGGATCAGCGCATCGCCCGGGCGCAGGCCCCCCTTGGTCATGACGCCGGCCAGCTTCTCGTCCACCAGGCCGTTGATGGCGAAACCCAGCGCCAGTTCTCGCCCCTCCCCGGTATGACCGCCAACCAGCGCACAGCCGGCTTCGTTGAGCACCGACACGGCACCCGACATCATCTGGAACAGCGTGTCCTCGACTTGCCTTTCCAGCCCCGGCGGCACGGTCGCAATAGCCGTCGCCGTCTGCGCCACCGCCCCCATGGCAAACAGGTCGCCCAGCGCATGGTTGGCCGCTATCCGGCCGAAAACCCAGGGATCGTCGATGAAGGCACGGAAGAAATCGACCGTCTGTACGCTCGCCATGCCCGCCGGCACGCGCACCACGGCGGCATCGTCCGATGCGTGCAGGCCGATCAGCACATCATCGCGCTCAACCGGATGCACCCGGGCTAGGGCACGCGACAGCACCTTGGCCCCGACTTTCGCACCGCAACCGCCGCAGCGCATGGCGATGGCCGAGATAGCCTGGTCCTGCTCCTCGGCATCCAGCGTTAGCCGTTCAGCAGGCCGGGTGAGCGGCCTGGATGGCATGGCCAAGCTGGTAAACCTGCGCATGAAACGCCTGTCGATCCAGTCCTTCCAGCGCCAGATCAGATCACCTCGCGCGTAGAAACCGCCGCGTGAAGCGATGGCGTGCCGGTCGCCGGTACTGATCAGCGCCAGCCAGCGCTGCTGCGGGCGGTAGTGGATCAGGGAGCGGCCCAGCAAGGTTCGCCGCAAATTCTCGGCCAGCGGCCTGGCCATGCGGACAGCGAAGACGCCTGCCTTTTCCAGCGGGTGGTCAATCATGGCGGCGCAATCACCCGCCGCGAAAATGACGGGATCCGTTTCGGTCTGCAAGGTATCCCGCACGCGAACAAATCCCTTCTCGTCCAGAGCCAGGCCGGTATCACGCAGCCAGGCCGCCCCGCCGGCCTGTGTCACCCAGATGATTTCATCGGCCGTCAGCACCTCGCCCGAGTCGGTTTGCAAGCGCCCGGCCGATACCTGCGTCACCTTGGCGCCGCGATGCACCACAACCCCCCGCGCCGCTAGATCCTGATCGAAGGCATCACGGACCCGCGCATTGTGGGTGCTCAGGATCTGGGGATCAGCCGAAAAGAGATGAAAGTGCAGTGCATCCGGATCATGGCCGAGCGCCAGCAATTCGCGACGCAGGCGGTACTGCATCGCCAAGGTGAGTTCGACACCGCCGGCTCCCGCCCCCACCAGGGCAATGGTCATCTCCCCCGGCTGTTGGCAAACGCGCTCGAGCAAGGCCAGCCAGCGTTCATTGAAGCGCCGAATCGGCTTGACCGGCAGGACATGTTCGGCGGCCCCGGCCACCTGGGCCAATTGTGGCGTCGAACCGATATTGATCGACAGGGCATCGTAAAGGACCGGCGGGCGATGGCGGCACAGCACCTTGCGGGATGCGCGATCAATGCCGATCACCTCGTCCTTGCAGTAGCGCGCGCCGGCAAATGCCGCCAGCCGGAGCAGGTCGATATGCACCTCGTCAAAAGAGTAATGGCCGGCGATGTAACCTGGCAGCATGCCCGAATAAGGGGTATCGGTATCCGTGCAGATCACCGTCAGGCGCACGCCCGGCAAGGGCTTCATGGCAAACATGTGGAGCACGCCGACGTGACTGTGCCCCCCGCCAATCAGGACAATATCCCTCACTATCGGCTCGGTGACTGCTTGCATCTAGGCATTTTCCAGAAGTTCATGAACCAGCCGCCGGAGCGCGGCGCGCTCGGTGGCTGGGTCGAAAAGCGGCGCCCGTTCGCGACACTGGTCCGCCAATGTCGGCATCAGACCACCCGAACGGCAGCGCAGGATCAGTTCAACCAGCGCCGGCGCCTCGCCCCAGGGAAAGTAGCCCGCGTAATCCGCCCCCAGCATTCCGACATTGCCGGCAATGGCCGA
>JAGPGI010000480.1 GCA_018056045.1 Paracoccus sp. (in: a-proteobacteria) | reverse complement strand
CAGATGATGACGGCGGGCGAGGCCGAGATCGACATGGCGTCGCTTGATCCGCGCCGTTTCGGCGGCTGGATGACCACCGAATACGCGGCGAAAAAGAACGAGGAATGCTATGAGCATGTCTTCGTGCTGCACCATCCCGATGAAGAGCGCGAAGCCTGCCGGCCGCTGCGCACCGCCCCCGCCTATGATCGCCAGATCGCGGCCGGCGCGCAGATGGGGCAGGTGAACGGCTGGGAGCGTCCGAACTATTACGCGCCCGAAGGGTTTGACGATCACGCCGCCCGCAGCTTCCGTCGCGGCGGCTGGTGGCAATATGCGAAAGCCGAGGCCGAGGCGATCCGCAATACCGCTGGTCTGATCGACGCCAGCGCCTTCGCCAAGCATCGCGTGTCGGGGCCGGGCGCGACCGCGTTCCTTGACTGGTTCACCACCAACAAGCTGCCCAAGGTCGGGCGCATCAACCTGACCTATGCGCTGACCGAAACCGGCACGACACGCACCGAATACACCATCGTCCGTCTGGCGGAGGATGATTACTACCTGATCTCGGCCGGGGCATGGGCCGATTACGACGGCGATAACCTGCGCAAACTGGTCGAGGACAAGCAGGCCGAATTCGGCGCGATCACCGTGCAGGACATCACCACGCAATGGGGCGTCTATGCGCTGGCCGGCCCGAACAGCCGCGCCATCCTGCAAGAGATCGTGCGTGACGCCGACCCGGCGACGGTTCTGGGCAACAAGCGCTTCCCGTGGCTGTCGATGCGCAATATCGAACTGGGCATGTGCCCGGTCCGCGCCATCCGTGTGGCCTATACCGGCGAACTGGGTTGGGAGCTGCATTACCCGATCGAGTTCGGTCGCTATCTTTGGGACCTGCTGACCAAGGCCGGCGAAAAGCACGGGCTGAAACTGGTCGGGGCACGGGCGCAGAACTGGCTGCGGCAGGAAAAATCCTATCGCGCCTTTGGCACGGAACTGGGCCGCGATGCGACCCCGCTTGAGGCCGGGCTGGACCGCTTTGTCGATCTGTCGAAAGAGTTCTGCGGCAAGCAGGCGATGCTGGACAAGGGCATCAGGTCGCTTTGCGTGACCCTGCTGATCGACGGTCCCGCCGACGCCGATCCCTGGGGTCGCGAGGGGCTGTTCCTTGACGGCGTCAAGGTCGGGCGCCTGACCTCGGGCGGCTGGTCGGCGGCCTTCGGCAAGCAGATCGGCATGGGCTATGTCCGCCCCGATCTGGCCGCGCCGGGCACCAAGCTGAAAGTCCGCATGTTCCGCGAGTTCTGGGATGCCGAAGTGGCCGAGGACAGCCCCTTCGATCCGACGAACGCCCGGATTCGCATCGACGGCTGATCCACCACACGGCCCACGATGCGAGGAAGGCCCGGTCTTGTGCCGGGCCTTTTGCCATCAGCGCAGCCGGGCCAGCCGCCGGTCAAGCTCGCCACGCAAGGCCTGGCGCTCTTCGGGGGCCAGAAAGGCGCCCAATTCGATCTCGCGGCGGCCATCGGACAGGACCAGATAATCCTCGACCGGGCCATTGCCGCGCAGGCTGACGCGCACCCAATAGGGATTGGTCTGCCAGACCCGATCCTTGCGTGCCGGATCGCTACGGGTCAGGGTCAGGCTTTGCGGGGTTAGAATCAGCGTCTCATGCGTCGATGAGGCGCTGCGATTGCTGCGCTGGATTGCGTGCCACAGCCCCCAGATGGCCAGCGCCGCAAAGGGCAAAAGCCCCCACAGCACCGGCGAGCCCACGACCGCGAAGAGCGGCAGGCCCAGCCCGACAGCACTAAGCCCGATCACCCAGACAAAGCCCCGCTCTGGCAGCGAGCGATAGGGCCAGACATCCAGCCGATACGAAACGGCCCCGGATTCCTCCGGGGCCGCATTATCATGCCATGCATAGGGCATGGGGATCAGTGACGGGCGTGGTCCCAGTCCTCACGCTTGGGGAGCGTCTCGAACGTGTGCTCCGGCGGGGGCGAGGGCAGGGTCCATTCCAGCGTATCGGCATGCTCGTTCCAGTAGTTGGGCACGCCCACGCGCTTGCCGGCAAAGAGTGTGTAGAACACGATGCCGATGAAGAGCAGGAACGAGGCGAACGAGATATAGGCGCCGATCGACGAGATGTTGTTCCAGTAGGAGAACTCGACCGGATAGTCGATATAGCGGCGCGGCATGCCCTGACGGCCAAGGAAGTGCTGCGGGAAGAAGATCATGTTCGAGCCGATGAACATCATCCAGAAATGCAGCTTGCCGGCCCATTCGGGATACTGGCGGCCCGACATCTTGCCGATCCAGTAATAGACGCCGGCAAAGATCGCGAAGACCGCGCCCAGCGACATCACATAGTGGAAGTGGGCGACGACGTAATAGGTGTCGTGATAGACCCGGTCCAGCGGCGCCTGGCTGACCACCACGCCGGTCACGCCGCCGACGGTGAACAGGAACAGGAAGCCGAAGGCCCAGAGCATGGGCGTCTTGAACTCGATCGAGCCGCCCCACATGGTGGCGATCCACGAGAACACCTTGATGCCGGTGGGCACGGCGATGGTCATGGT
>JAGPGI010000479.1 GCA_018056045.1 Paracoccus sp. (in: a-proteobacteria) | reverse complement strand
TGCATCAGGCTGGCAAATTCTGCGGTCTGTTCGGCAATTTTGCTTCGGTCCATTCCGGGTCTCCTTGGGGGTAGCTAGGACGACCGGCTCTGCTGGCAACGGCCGGCGGTGGTGGGGACTGGCAACCGGCAGGTTGTCAGTCTGTGCTTGCAACAAGGATCACATGCAGGAAGCCCGGCCCATGCGCCCCGCGCACATAGCTCCCCTCGATATCGGTCGTGCCGCTGGGTCCGGTGATCAGGATCGCGTTGCGCGGATGGGGCCGATCGGCCAGCTGCGCAGCATAGTCCTCGAGATGGGACAGGATATCGGATTCCTGCAGCACCACGATATGATGGAGGGGCAGGAAAGACAGCAAGATCGGCGTATCGGCGCCCGAATGCACGATCAAGGACCCGCTTTCGGCGATACCCCAAAGCGCCTTTCCGAGCGCTGCCGGCTGGTCCGGGGCAAGAGTGGTGCCGGTGTCAAGGCCCGTCCAGTCGAGTGCGGTCAGCGCCGGCGTCGGTTCCACGGCCAGGGACAGTGACAGGCCGTGTCCCGACAGATAGCGCCGCACAGCGTCGGGAACGGCTTCCATGCCGCCAACGCGGTCAATCGTCGTGCCGATCGCCTCGGCCTTCAGGATGAAGGCATCGAACAGCCCCTCAGCGACCAGTCGGGGGCGGCTGGTGTCGGGATCAGCCAGCAGGGCCTTGGCCTCGGCGGCGATGGCGTCGGGCGCCGGGCGTTCCTGAGGCAGGGCGGCGCGGATCGCCGACAGGATGCGGTCGCGGGCGGTCATGGGCGGTCCCCCTTATCTGCCTGCTGGGCGCGATACTGGTCCATGAAGGTGCGGCCCGTCGGGCGCGGCAGGTCGCGATGGGCCGTCCAGCCGCCCGCCAGTGGCAGGCGGGCGATCCAGCCCCCTTTGCCGAATAGCCGGATGGCGCGCACGCCGATCCGGCTGGCTAGCCGGTAAAGACCGGGCCGCCGGGCCAGAACGGCCCAGATACCGATACCGGCGCGAAGGCTTCCCGGTTCCAGCCTTTCTCGCCAACTGCGGATCCGCCATGCGCGCAGCAGCGTGGGGATGGGAATCTCGACCGGGCAAACTTCGGCGCAGCGGCCGTTCATGGTGCAGGCATTGGGCAGGTCGCGCGATCCGGCCAGCCCGTTCAGCACCGGCGTCAGCACCGAACCCATCGGCCCGGGATAGGTGCCGCCATAGGCGTGCCCGCCGATCTGGCGATAGACCACGCAATGGTTCATGCAGGCACCACAGCGGATGCAGCGCAGCATCTCGCGGAACTCGTTGGCCAGCATCCTGGTGCGGCCGTTGTCCACCAGCACGATGTGCATCTCCTCGGGACCATCGGCGTCGCCAGGACGTTTGGGTCCACAGTGGAAGGTGGTGTATTGCGTCAGTTCGCCACCCGTGGCCGACCGCACAAGCAGGCGCAGCAGGGACAGGGCATGGGCGGTGGTGGGCACGATTTTCTCGATCCCCGCCGTGACGATATGAATGCGCGGCGGCGTGGTGGTCAGTTCGGCATTGCCTTCGTTCGTCACTGTGCAGGTGGCACCCGTATCGGCCACCAGAAAGTTCGACCCCGAAATACCGATGTCGGCCCCCAGAAACTTGGCGCGCAATTCGCGCCGCGCGCTTTGCACCATGGTGGCCGGATCGTCGGCGGCGGGCGGCGGGTGATGAGCTATCTTGAACAGTTCCGCGACCTGTTCGCGGGTGCGGTGCATCGCGGGCCAGACGATGTGGGAGGGGGCCTCTCCGGCAAGCTGGATGATGTGTTCGGCCAGGTCGGTCTCGACCCGCTCGATCCCGGCATCGGCCAAGGCATGGGGCAGGCCGATTTCTTCGCCCAGCATGGATTTCGATCGCGTCACCAGCTTGGCCTTTGCATCCAGGCAGATGCGGGTGATGATCGCCCGCGCCTCGGCATCGTCGGATGCCCAGTGGACCTTCGCGCCAGATGCAGTGGCGTTGCGCTCGAACTGTTCAAGATAATGGTCCAGATAGGCGATCACGTGATCCTTGATCGCGCGCCCGCGGGCGCGGGCGTCCTGGAATTCGGGAAACGCCGCCACCGCCACCGCGCGCTTGGCCTCGGCCGTGCCGGTGGTGCGGTCGATGGCGATCTTCAGCGTCCGGTCCGCCAGTGCCGTCTTGGCTCGGTTCTTGAACGAAACCTGCACTGATGCCTCTGGTGCGCTCATGATTCTCAGCCCTCCTCGCCGATGGCGGGACCGTCGGCCCGGCCCGCCAGAACCTCGATGGTGTGGAAACAGCGCGTCCTTGCGCCCCGGCGGTTCAGCTTGCCTGCCATGTTCATCAGGCATCCCAGATCTCCCGCCAGAAGCAGGTCGGCCTCGGTCCGCTCGATCGCCTCGGCCTTTTCGGTGACGATCGCGTTCGAGATGTCGGAATACTTGACGCAGAACGTGCCGCCAAAGCCGCAGCAGACATCATTGCCTTCCAGTCCCCGCATCTGCAGGCCCTCGACTTCCGCCAGAAGCGCACGGGGTTGCGCGGCGATGCCCAGTTCGCGCAGCCCTGCGCAACTGTCGTG
>JAGPGI010000478.1 GCA_018056045.1 Paracoccus sp. (in: a-proteobacteria) | reverse complement strand
CCAAGAACATGCGCGGCTGGGACCTGTTCGTGGATCGTCGGGTCGAAAACCCGGTCGGCGACATGCTGGCGCAGGTGAAATCGGGCGAACTGGGTGCCGCCGTGATCTGGGGGCCGCTGGCCGGTCCTTTGGTCAAACAGGACCCCGATCTGCAATTCACCCCGCTGCTGAAGGAGGCCGAGGGGCCGCGCATGTTCTTTCGCATCACCATGGGTGTGCGTCCCGATGAACAGGAATGGAAGCGGCAGTTGAACAGCCTGATCCGCCGTCATCAGGACGAAATCGACGCCATCCTGCGCGATGCGGGCGTGCCTTTGATCGACGATTACGGCAAGGCATTGAAGGGGGCGGGGGGATGATCCTGCGCCTTGCCTTGCTGGCCCTGATGCTGGCGGGCAGCGCCGGTGCCCAGCCCGTGCCCGAGCCGGACGGTTTTCGCGGCGAACCCTATCGCGCGCCGGTGCCCGAAACGCTGCAAGGCGCCGTGGTGATCGGTGCCGCGCAGGCCGTGGCGCTGCACAAGCAGGGCGTGCCCTTCATCGACGCCATGCCGCGCCAGAAACGTCCCGAGGGCCTGCCCGCCGGCACGATCTGGAACGCGAAACCCCATCACACCATTCCCGGCGCGGTCTGGCTTTTCGATACCGGCTATGACCGCATCTCGGCCAAGGAACAGGACCGGCTGGCAACGGGTCTGAGCCGCGCCACAAGCGGCGACAAGGCTGCGCCGATGGTGATCTTCTGCAAGGCCGATTGCTGGATGAGCTGGAACGCCGCCAAGCGCGCCGTCGCATTGGGATATACCGGCGTGAACTGGTTTCCCGAAGGCAGCGACGGCTGGGTTGCGGCCGGCGGCGATCTTGTCACCGCCGAACCGGCGCAATGACTCTCGTCGAGCCTGTGCAATGATCCTGGTCTATTCCGCCTTGCCGAAACGTTCGGCCAGCGCGTCCAGCCCGGCCTGATAGATGCCGGAGACGGCGGCATTCGCCGCCTCATCATCCTGACCGGCGGGCGGCTCGTTATTGGGATAGCCGCGATAAAAACCGCCCTTCCAGCTGACCAGCGCCTTGCCGCCCTCGTCCTTGACGCAGATGGTCGAGGCATAGTTCGTGACCGGCAGCACCGTCACCTCGACCTGCGAGATGAAATAGCCATAGCAGCGTTTCTCCGGCTGCAGCTTTGACAGCACCTCGGTGATGGTCGGATCGCCCGCATCGGCCTTGAGATGCAGGACCCGGGTGGATTTCTCAAGCTGATCGACCGAGCCGTCGCCGGTGATTTCCGTCGATGCGACGGCGGGATGCCAGTTCATGTCCTCGAACTTGCCGATGACGGCCCAGACCTCGTCGGGGGTGGCGTTCAGTTTTTGCGTCAGCTCAAGCTTCAGGCGCGGCGGGCCATGGGCAAATGCGGCGGTGGCCATGGCCAGCGTTGCTGCCAGAGCTGCGGTCAGTATCTTCATCGTTGCTCTCTCCTGCGCAGTGCGGGGCTTGATCCAGACCATGCGCCGCGCCGTCCGGCACGTCCATCATACTAAGGTCGCGGGTGATTTTCCCCGGGTCCACACGGGACCTTTGTCGGGTTGGCGACAGCGTATTTGCCCGCCATGATGGCCAGCGGGGGAGGGACGCGATGATCCGCATATTCACGATATTTCTCGCGGGGTTCTGCGCGATGTGCGGCACGGCGATGGCCCAGCAGGCGCCTCAGACCGTGCGCGCCGCCGTGCTGCGCGTCGATCCGCCCGGCCTGCCGCCGATTTCGCGTCTGGATGCGCGCCCCGGCGATCTGGGCTTTGCCGGCGCGCGGCTGGCCATTCAGGACAATGACACCACCGGCCGCTTCATGGGGCAGGATTTCGAGGCGATCGAGGTCGCCGCCACCCCCGAAAGTGCCGGCCCCGAGCTGCAAAAGCTGCTGGGTCAGGGCATCCCCTTCATCGTCGTGCTGGCCGACGAGACGCAGACGCTGGCGCTGGCCGATCAGGCCGGCGATGCGGCGCTGATCCTGAACGCGCAGGCGCGGGGCGACAATCTGCGCGGCACCGATTGCCGCGCCAATACCCTGCATGTCGCGCCCAGCCATGCCATGATGGCCGATGCGCTGGCGCAGTTCCTGATGTGGAAACGCTGGCCCGACTGGTTCCTCATTCAGGGCAGCCACCCGCAGGATATCGCGCTGGCCGATGCCTATCGCCGCGCAGCGGTGAAATTCGGTGCCAAGATCGTCGAGGAACGCACCTATGAGGATACCGGCGGCGGCCGGCGCACCGATACCGGCCATGTGCAGGTGCAGGCGCAGATGCCGGTCTTTACCCAGCGCGCGGCCGAACATGACGTGCTGATCGCCGCCGATGAGGCGGGGGTCTTCGCGTTGTGGCTGCCCTATCAGACCTGGGATGCACGGCCGGTCGCGGGTTCGGCCGGGCTGGTGCCGCGCAGCTGGCACCCCGCGCTTGAGGCCTGGGGCGCGACCCAGTTCCAGAACCGTTTCGAGGAACTGGCCGTCCGCCCCATGCGCGAAGAGGATTACCAGACCTGGCTTGCCCTGCGCATGATCGGCGAGGC
>JAGPGI010000477.1 GCA_018056045.1 Paracoccus sp. (in: a-proteobacteria) | reverse complement strand
GAGGATTGCCCGATCGAGGTGATCGCGGGGCTGTGGGACCTTTATCACCCGCAGCTTGAGGCCTATGTCCAGCGCGCCCTCGACCCGCGGGCAGCGCCCAAATACGGGGTGCCGGGGGATGAGTGACCGCTGGGATCGCCAAGGCCGGACATGACACTCAAAGCCCGCACTTTCGCGGTCAGGCCTTCCTTGGCGGCAGGGGCTGCGAAGCCGTTCCGGGCGAGGCATTCGACAGTATCAAGCCGGCCACAAGCGAGGTAGCTGACGCAACTCGCGGCCGGTGATGTGGCGGCTGAGGACCGCGCGGCCCCGGATCAGGCGCCGTCGCCGCCCTGCGCCCGGGCATCCAGACTGACGACCGCTTCGGATGTCTGCATCTGGAAGGTCAGGCTTTCCTGCAGGTAAAGCGTCACCCGATCCGCGGTATGCGCCAGATAGCCGATGGAAATATCCTGGCCCAGCCACAGGTCGAAGTCTCCGCCGCGGGTGGTGACGACGGCGCCACCCTCAAGCGCCTGGCTCCAGATCACCGGCACATCGACCAGTTTCTCAAGGTGCTTGAGGACCGGATAGCCGTCCTCGGCGCCACCATTCGCCTTGGTAAAGGGCTGCGTGCCCAGAACCAGCGCATAGGGTCCGTTGACCCCGGCCAGACGCAGGGCGCTGACGGCGCTGGCCACGGCCGCCGGGTAGTCGGCGACATCTTCGGGCAGCGCGATGGCCGGATTGGTGGTCCCGGGCAGGATGCCCCTTACCCCGACATCGGCATGACCGTGAAACACCAGCCGGTCCTCGGCCAGCGCGATCAGACGCGCGGCGTCCTTGAGCGGCTGCCAGTCGGAATCATTCGATCCCCGCGCCACATCGTCAATGGCGGCCCGGGTCAGTTCGAAGGGCACCCGGAATTCGACCAGCGGGTTCACCTCGCGCTGGGTGCAATGCACGCCCTCGGCCAAGGCCGGCGCGCTGCGCACATGGCCGGTGCCGATGGCCGACAGGCCGGGCCCTTCGGGGCCGTGCAGATCGACCACGTGACGCGCACCAAGATAGCGCGTCAGCGTGCGCCGCGCCTCGTCCTCGATCTGGGCCCAGGCCGCGTCGCTGATCGGGGCCAATTCGCGATGAAGGTTGTCCATGTCAGTTCCCCTGTTTCAAGGATCCAAGGCCAAGCGACCCGTCGGGCCGTGCCGCGCGTTCCGGGTCGGATGCGGGCGCAGAAAGCGGCTCTCCGGCAGCGATCGCGTCCAGCATGTCGGCGGGCGGCACGAAGAACAGGCATCCCGTCACCGCCCGGCTGACGTCGAGAATGCGGTCGTAATTGCCGGGCGGATCGCCCACGAACATGTTGTTCAGCATGGTTTCGATCCGGCCGGGCTCGCGCGCATAGCCAATGAAATAGGTGCCGAATTCGCCATGGGCGGCACTGCCGAAGGGCATGTTGTCGCGCAGGATCTCGAGCTGATTGCCCTCTGCATCCTCGATATTGGTCAGCACGTTATGGGCGTAGCTGGCCTTTTCGGCATCCGGATATTCGATGTCCGACAGCTTGTGGCGACCGATGATGCGTTCCTGCTGCTCGACCGGCATCGCTTCCCAGCGGGACATGTCATGAAGGTATTTCTGCACGATGACATAGCTTCCGCCGGCGAAAGCCGGATCCTCGTCGCCAATCACCACCGCCTCGGTCAGAGCCGGGCCAAGCGGGTTCTCGGTGCCGTCGACAAAGCCCAGCAGGTCGCGGTTGTCAAAGAACTTGAACCCCTGCGTTTCGTCCTGAACGACGACCGCGGGGCCAAGGCGGCGGATGATATGGGTCACAAGCTCAAAGCAATAGTCGTGCCGCGAGGCGCGCACATGCAGCAAGAGATCACCGGGGGTCGAAGGCGCATGATGCACCCCGGAAATCTCGCGAAACGGGTGCAGGCCCTGCGGGGTGGCTCCGAGCGCCAGCCGATCCCACATCGCGGCGCCGATCCCCAGAATACAGGTCAGGCCTGCTCCGGCGCTGCGAAAGCCCACGGCCTTGACCAGCGAAGGCAGGTCCGCGCAAAATTCGCGCAGTTTTTCAACGGCATCGTCGCCCTCGGTCACCGTCAGGGTGACGAAGATGGCGCTGCGGGTCAGGGCGCCCTCGACGGGCTGGCTTACAATCGGCGACATACAGAGTTCCGTGGCTTAAAAACAAGAAATAGCGCGATCCCCGAGCGTCTTGAAAGACCTTATTTTGTCACCCGGTTTCTGTCGCATCGGCGCAGAAGCGGGGCACGATGCCGGTTTGCCGCCATGGCTCGATTCATTGATAATCTGATTTATGTAAACAATATCCCTGATCGCGCGGCCCGGCTTTGCCGAAAATGCCGCGCCGGGGGTCCGGCGCGGCATTTTCGCATGGTCGTCCCGGCGCTTTCCGCGTCCTGCCGCGGTAGCCTCAGTTCCCCAGAGCAGCGGCCCTGGATGGGCCTTCCGTCAGCGGCACGGCAAAGAACATCGTCTCGCCCGAACTGTCATCGGTGCCGTCATTATCGGTCACGATATGGGCCATGCCGTCGGCGGTGATCGCCAGACCCTCGACCTTGTCGGGG
>JAGPGI010000476.1 GCA_018056045.1 Paracoccus sp. (in: a-proteobacteria) | reverse complement strand
ACGGACACCATCTCCGAGGCCCTGAATGCCGGCATCGACATGGTTTACAGCTATGTCGATTACCGGCTGGGCGCCAATATCGAGAACCTGAACCTTGGCATCGGCACGGCACGCTACGGCAGCGGCAATACGCTGGACAACTTCCTGATCGGCAATAATGCGGTCAATGTGCTGCAAGGCTTCGAGGGCCATGACACCCTGTCGGGGCAGAATGGCAATGACACGCTTTACGGCGCCAATGGCAATGACTGGCTGTCGGGCGGCGATGGCCGCGACCTGCTGAGCGGCGGGGCTGGCAATGATACCTATGTCACCGACGGCAATGACGTGATCTCCGAGGGAACGCCCGGCGCGGGCGGCGGCACCGACACGGTGCGTGCGACCGCGACGGTGGCTCTGACCGCGAATGTCGAACATCTGGTCATGGTCGGCGGCGGTGTGCAGCACGGCTTTGGCAACGACCTGTCGAACCGCATGACAGGCAATGCCAGCAATAACTTCCTGTCGGGCAATGGCGGCAATGATACGCTGATCGGCGCCGGTGGGGCGGACCATTTCGTTTACAGGTCCGGGCGCGATATCGTCGGCGATTTCGTCAACGACGTGGACACGATCCATATCGATGACGTGCTCTGGGGCGGCGGCGCGCGCACGGTCGCGCAGGTGCTGGCGAGTGCTCAGGTGATCGGCGGCAATACCGTCTTTGACTTTGGCAATGGCAACACGCTGACGGTCAATGGTCTGACCGATATCGCGGCTTTGCAGAATGATCTGGTCATCCTCTGATACCGCCAACCGAATCCGCTTCAAGGCGCCGCGATTCTCGCGGCGCCTTTTTTCATGCGCCGGAAAAGCCGATGCATAGGTCGGTTTGACTGACGCATTCTGCCCTTTTTTCGGGCATTTCGCGCCAGCAGCATGCAAGAAAAGCAGGATTCCTTGCCGCTTTGATGGGCCGCGCTGTGGACAGTGCCGATGCAGATGCGAAGATCACAGGCATAGGTGAGGGTGCCAGGAATGACGACATATTATAACGAGATGGTCGAGGGTGGTGTGGTGCGGGAACCCTACGCCATGCTCTCCGACTGGGTTGAGACCATGCCGGCCGAGATCCGTCAGATGAAGCAGGCCGAGGCCGAGGCCCTGTTCCGCCGCATCGGAATTACATTTGCAGTCTATGGCGAGGGGGGCGACCCGGACCGGCTGATCCCATTTGACATGATGCCGCGGGTTTTCCTGCAAGCCGAATGGCGCAAGCTGGAACGCGGCATCAAGCAGCGTGCGCGGGCGCTGAACGCGTTCCTGCGCGATGTCTATGGCCGGGGCGAGATCGTCCGCGCCGGCCGCATTCCGGCCCGGCTGGTCTATCAGAACGAGGCCTATGAAAAGGCCGTCGTCGGTTTCGTGCCGCCGCGCGGGGTCTATTCGCATATCGTCGGCATCGACATCGTGCGCACCGGCCGCGACGAGTTCTATGTGCTCGAGGACAACTGCCGCACCCCTTCGGGCGTCAGCTACATGCTGGAAAACCGCGAGATCATGATGCGGATGTTCCCGGCGCTGTTCCGCAACAGTCGCATCGAGCCGGTGGACCAATACCCCGAGATCCTGCGCCGCACGCTGGCCTCGGTCGCGCCGGCGAAATGCGAGGGCACGCCGACGGTCGTGATCCTGACGCCAGGCCATTACAACAGCGCCTATTACGAACACAGTTTCCTTGCCAACCTGATGGGTGTCGAACTGGTCGAGGGCAGCGATCTGTTCGTCGACAAGGGCTTTGTCTATATGCGCACGACGCAGGGGCCCAAGCGCGTCGACGTGATCTATCGCCGCCTTGACGATGCCTTCATCGACCCCCTGTGCTTCCGCCCCGATTCCATGCTGGGTGTGCCGGGGCTGATGGATGTCTACCGCTCGGGCGGGGTGTCGATCTGCTCGGCGCCGGGCGCGGGCGTGGCCGATGACAAGGCGATCTATACCTTTGTGCCGGAAATGGTGCGCTTCTATCTGGGTGAAGAGCCGATCCTGAACAACGTTCAGACCTGGACCCTGTGGAAGGACGACGACTACAAATACGTCATGGCCAACCTCAAGGATCTTGTGGTCAAGGAGGTCCACGGCTCGGGCGGCTATGGCATGCTGGTCGGCCCGAAATCGACCAGGGAGGAGGTCGAGGAATTCCGCAAGAAGATCGAGGCCGATCCCGGCAATTATATCGCCCAGCCGACGCTGGCCTTGTCCACCTGTCCGACCTTCGTCGATGAGGGGATCGCGCCGCGCCATGTGGACCTGCGGCCCTATTGCCTGTGTGGCGACCGGATCGAGCTGGTGCCGGGCGGGCTGACCCGCGTGGCTCTGCGCGAAGGCTCGCTGGTGGTGAACTCGTCGCAGGGCGGCGGGGTCAAGGACACCTGGGTCCTGTCGGAATAAGGGAAGGGGACAAGATATGCTCAGCCGCACCGCCTCGAACCTGTTCTGGATGGGCCGCCACCTGGAACGCTCGGAAACCGCCGCCCGTCTTCTGGACGTGGGCGCGCGCATCACGCTTTTGCCCAATACCGAAGAGGGCTATCGCAACGAATGGGAATCGCT
>JAGPGI010000099.1 GCA_018056045.1 Paracoccus sp. (in: a-proteobacteria) | reverse complement strand
ACGGCCCCCGCAAACAGGCTGGCAAGAAGGTATTGCTTCATGGTGTTCCTCCGCAGCGGCGGGCCGCGCGATGCGCGCCCGTCCGGTTGGTCCGTTTTTATGGTCGTGGCCCGCATCTCTCCCAAAATGCGGGCGGTCCTCCTGGGCGCGCAGTGGGCGCCCCGGCACCAGTTTCACCACAAAAACCTGTCATGGACCTGACATGGCGATGATATGGCGGAAAAATTTGATGGCGGCGGGAAAATATCCGCCGGCGGGTCACTCGCCGCGGATCGCCCGGTTCCAGCGCGCCAGCAGCTTGGCGCGGGTCGCCTGATCCAGATAGGCCAGCAGGCCCGGACTGACCGGCACCGGTTTCAGCCGCAGCCCGGCCAGTTCCTGCATACCGCCCGCCGGGCTGGTCTGGCCCGCGACCTCAAGGCTGACGGCCGAGAGCCGCAAGGTCTCGGAAAGCAGGCTTTGCCCCTCGGGCGACATCAGGAAAGCCAGAAAATCCGTGCCCTGTTCGGGCGCGCGCGCGGCTGTCGGCACCAGCCCGACGCGCGAGACGACGACGGTGAAGTCGCGCGGCAGGATCAGCCCGACATCGGGATGCTTGCGCGCCCATTCCGCCGCATACGAGCCGAGCAGGTTATAGCCAAGCGCCAGCCGGCCGTCGGCGATCCGCTCGAGCAGCTCGCCCGAGGTCGCGAATTGCTGGACGCCCGCGCGGCCCATGGCCTGAACCACGATCCAGATGCGGGGGTAAAGTTCCTGATCGCGGGCCATGAACAGATAGCCGACGCCCGAGCGGGTGATGTCATAGGTGCCGATCCGGCCCCGCGCCTGCTCGGGATGGTCGGCGATCCAGCGGCGCAGGTCGGCGCGGGTGGCGGGCGGTGGCGCATCGACAAAGCTGGGCTTGTGATAGGCAAAGACCGCCGGCTCGAATGTCAGCGCATAGGCGGTGTTGCGCCAGTTCGCCCAGGCCGGCCAGCCGGTGGTGTCGGGGGTCATGGCGGGCCGGGCATAGCCGTCATTGGCCAGCTTGACCTGCAGGTCCATGGCCGAGGAAAAGGCGAAATCCGCCGTGCCCTCTCCGGCCTCGGTCTCGGCCATGATGCGGTCATGCAGCTCGGTGGTCAGCAGGTTCTCGTAGCGCACGGCAATGCCGGGGTTGCGGCTTTGATAGGCGGCGATCAGCGGCGCGGCCAGCGCGTCATCCAGCGAGGAATAGACCGACAGCGTCCCGGTTTCGGTCGATGGGGCAGGATAGGTGGTGACCTGCGCCCATGCCGCAGCCCCCCACAGCGACAGCCACGGGAGCAGGGCAAGGCCGGCGATATGGCGCGTAAGCCGAGGCATGATGGGCGACAGTGCCAAACCGGGACCCCGTTCACAAGCCTGCCGTGTCCCGCTAGGCTTTGCGCCAAAGGGGGAAAGATGCGCATTCTGCTGGTCGAGGACAACCTGTCGCTGGCCGAGGGGCTGGTCACGCTGATGCGCCAGTCGGGCTATGCGGTGGACGTGGTCCATGACGGCGCCTCGGCCGAGGCGCTGGCCATGGCCGAAAGTTTCGATCTGGTGATTCTGGATCTGAACCTGCCGCAGATGGACGGGCTTGAGGTTCTGCGCGCCATGCGCAGGCGAAGCAACCCGGCGGCGGTGATGATCCTGACCGCCCGAGGCACCCCCGAGGAGCGCGTGCGCGGGCTGGATCTGGGCGCCGACGACTACCTGATCAAGCCCTTTGACATCGGCGAGTTCGAGGCCCGCATCCGCTCGCTCCTGCGTCGGCAGGCGGGGCTGCGCAACTCGACCGTCAGCTTTGGCGATCTGGTGCTGGATCAGGCCGCGCGCAACTTTTCGCTGGCCGAACAGCCGCTTGACCTGCCGGCGCGGGAACGCGGGCTGCTTGAGCTGCTGATCATGCGCGCCGGCAAGGTGGTGCCGCGCGAATCGATCATCCAGTCGCTGACCTCGCTTGAGGACGACCTGTCCGCTAACGCGATCGAGCAATATGTCAGTCGGCTGCGCAAGCGGCTGGCGCCCGCCGGGCTGACGGTCCGGACCGCGCGCGGCATCGGCTATTTTCTGGACCGGGCCGAAAGGTGAGCGGCCAGCCGTTTTCCCTGCGCCGCCGGCTGCTGGCATGGCTTTTGCTGGCGACGGCGGTGCTGGGGACGGCGGCGCTGCTCGATACCTGGCGCGAGGCGGTGCGCATGGCGAACGTGCTGTCCGACCGGGTGCTGGCCGGCTCGGCGCTGGTGATCGCCGAACGCGCCTCGCTGGATGAAAACGGCCAGATCGCCATCGACATCCCCTATGGCGCGCTGGAAATGCTGAGCTCCGCCGCGCAGGACCGGGTATTTTATCGCGTCGACGGCCCGCCCGGCCATGTCGTGACCGGCTATGCCGACTTGCCGACTGCCCCCGCTCCGCAAGGCGGCGCGCCGGTGTTCACGGATGGCGAGTTTCGCGGCACGCCCCTGCGGTTGGCCAGTCTGGCGCGCGGGGCCTCGACCGGGATCGACGAGGTGCCTTTCGTCGTCACCGTGGCCGAAACCACCAATGCCCGGCGCGAACTGACCCGCGCCATCCTGATGCGCTCGGCCTTGCGGCTGGCCCTGATGATCGCAGGCGCGGCGCTGATCGTCTGGATCGCGGTCAGCGTGTCGCTGCGCCCGCTATACCGGCTGGGCGACGCGATTGCCGAACGCAGCCCCGATGATCTGTCGCCGCTGGAGATTCCGGTGCCCAGCGAGGTGCGCGGGCTGGTCGGCACGGTCAATTCCTTCATGCGGCGGCTGAAATCGGCGCTGGACGGGCTGCGCAACTTCACCGGCAATGCCGGGCATCAACTGCGCACGCCGCTGGCGGTGGTGCGCACCCAGCTTGCACTGGCCGCCCGCGCCGGAACGCTGGCCGAGGCGCAGGCGGCCGCGCATAAGGGCGACGCCGCCGTCGCCCATGCCGAACGCATCCTTGCCCAGCTTTTGCTGCTGGCCAAGGTCGATGCCGGCGAGGGTGCCAAGCCCCGCGCGACCCTCGATCTTGCCGCGCTGGCCCGCGACGTGACCGCCGAGCATATCCCCGAGGCCGCCGATCTGGGCATTGATCTGGGCTTCGAGGGCGAGGGCCCGCTGCCGGTCCGCGCCGAGCCGCTGCTTCTGGCCGAAGCGCTGCGCAACCTGATTTCCAACGCCATGCTGCATGCCGGGCGAATGCCGGTGGTGACCGTGCGGGTGCGGGGCGGCGGCGCGCAGGCCATTCTCGAGGTCGAGGATAACGGCCCCGGCATCGCCCCCGGTGCCCGTGCCAGCGCCGTCAGCCGATTCGCGCGCGGCCAGACCGAGGGGCCGGGCATGGGTCTTGGCCTGCCCGTGGTCGAGGAAATTGCCACGCTTTTCGGCGGCCATCTGGTGCTCGATGAGGGGGACGAGGGGCGCGGGTTGCTGGCGCGGATCGTGTTTCCGGCGGCGACGTGACCACGCGGTGATTTTCCGGGCCGCAATTTTTGCACATCCCCCAATCAGGGGACTTGCAATACGGGGTGATTCTGGGCATTTTAGCGCTGTTCGCGCATTCGTGAACACAGTTTGGTGGCCGGGACCCTCTGGCGGACGTGGCGGCACGTTCGTGATGTCGGCACTGATCTTTGACCAGCCGCCTGGAACTTTATCACATGACGCAAGCTAACGGACCCCTTGGTGGGGGTGCTTCGGGCGGTGGTGCCCAGCGTTCGATGATGCACTATTTCAAATGGGCCTATATCGTCACCATTCTGGGCCTTGCCCTTGGTGCCCTTCTGGGTTGGCAGACGACCGGCACCGTTGGGGGCATGCTTTCGGTCTTCTTCATCTGCTGCGTTCTGGCGGTGCTGGAGATCTCGCTCAGCTTCGACAACGCCATCGTCAACGCCAACAAGCTCAAAGACATGACGCCGGAATGGCAGCATCGCTTTCTGACCTGGGGTATCGTCATCGCCGTCTTCGGCATGCGGATCGTGTTCCCGCTGCTGATCGTCGTCGTTGCGGCCAATATCGGGCCCTGGCAGGCGATGGTGCTGGCGGCAACCCAGCCCGATGAATATTCGCGTATCATGCATGACGCGCATCTGCCGATCGCGGCCTTTGGCGGCACCTTCCTGATGATGGTGGGCCTGAGCTTCTTCTTCGACCATGAAAAGGACGTCCACTGGGTCCGCCTGCTTGAGCGCCGGATGCAGAAATACGCCACCATCCGCGGCATCGAGGTGGCGCTGGTTCTGGTTACCGTGCTGATTTTCTCGAGCTTCCTCGACCCGGCAGAATCGCAGGTTTTCTTCAGCTCGGCGATCTGGGGTCTTTTGACCTTCCTGCTGGTCGAGGTTCTGGGCGGGCTTCTGGACAGCACGCAGGAAACCCTGAAGGCGGGCGCCAAGGGCGGTCTGGGTGCGTTCCTTTACCTCGAGGTGCTGGACGCGTCCTTCAGCTTTGACGGCGTGATCGGGGCCTTCGCGCTGACCCATAACCTGTTCGTCATCGCCATCGGTCTGGGCATCGGCGCGATGTATGTGCGCTCGATGACGATCATGCTGGTCGAAAAGGGCACGCTGGCGGAATACCGCTTTCTTGAGCATGGCGCCTTCTATGCGATCATCGCGCTGTCGATCATCATGTTCGTTCAGCCTCTGGTCCATATCCCCGAGGTCGTCACCGGCCTTGGCGGCGCGACGCTGATCGGGATTTCGCTGTGGTCCTCGATCCTGTGGAACCGCAAGAACGGCGGGGCCGACGCGCAGCACTAAAGGTGCGCAATTCCCATCTGCGGCCGCCGCCCCGACCGGGCGGCGGTCGTTTGCATTTCACGATCCGGGCCGTTCCGGGCTAGACTGGGACGGCGCGCCACGATTGCCGGAGTTTCATTTGTCCACCTTTGCCCCGCTTTTCGCCCTGATCGCCCTTGTGTTTCTGGTCCTGCTCTGGCGCTGGCGCCGGGGGCCGGGCCTGCGCCGCGCCGCCACCGGGCTGGGCGCGGTCATTGCCGGGGCGCTGGCGGTAATCTCGCTGGCGCAGCCCGCCCGCGATTCGGCCGAGGACGTGCAGGACTACTACAGCCAGCGCCGCGCCCCGCCGCCGCAGCCGCTGCGGGTCTTTCATCTGGGCCACAGCCTTGTCGGGCGCGAGATGCCCGCCATGCTGATGCAACTGGCCGGTCAGGGGCATGATTACGCGCTGCAACTGGGCTGGGGCACGACCCTGCGCGCGCATTTCGAACCCGAGGTCGAGATCGCGGGCTTCGATCAGGAAAACGCCACGCCGAAATATCGCGATGCCCATCAGGCGCTGGCCAGCGGCGATTACGACGCCTTTGTGATGACGGAAATGGTGCGGCTCTCGGACGCGATCCGCTATCACCAAAGCCGCGATTACGCCGCGAAATGGGCGGCCGAGGCGGCAGCGGCCAATCCCGAGGCGCAGATATTTCTATACGAAAGCTGGCACGCGCTGGATGATCAGCCGGACTGGCTGACCCGCCTGCCCGAAGATCTGGAAACCATGTGGAAGCCGGAACTGCTGTGGCCCGCCGCGCGCGCCGCGAAAAAGCCGGTCTGGCTGATCCCCGCCGGGCAGGTGATGGCGCGGCTGGTTTCCGAGGCCGAGGGGCAGGGCGGCATTGCCGAGCTGAAATCCCGCAAGGACCTGTTCGCCACCACGCCCGAGGGCAAGCTGGACCCGATCCATCCCAATGATCTGGGCATCTATCTGGTGGCGCTGACCCATTATGCGGTGCTTTACGGCAAAAGCCCGGTGGGCCTGCCGCATCAGCTCCAACGCGCCGATGGCAGTGCTGCCACCGCGCCCTCGCCGGAACTGGCGCAACGCATGCAGGAAATCGTCTGGGAGGTGGTGACGCGCATCCCCGAGACCGGCGTGCCGGCCGCAGGGCTCTAGCGTCTCACCAGAACAGATGCGCCTCGTCGATGGCGCGGCGCCAGAAGGCGTCGCGGTCGGCCTCGGGCGCCCAGCCCAGCAATTCCTTGGGTTTGCGGTTGTCAAAGGTCGAGAGATGTCCGCGCGATTTCCAATCCGCCCGCGAGGCGGCCCTGGCGCCCTTCCGGCGCAGTGCATGGCGCTTCAGCCCCTGTTTCAGCGCATCCACCGCCCAGAGCGCCGTCAGGTTCGATCCCGAAACCCGCAGCTTCGCCCCCGTCCGCGCGCGGATGGCGTCGAAGTAATCGCGCCCCGAAAACATCGCGTCGCCGATCAGGTTGAAGCTTTCGCCCAAGGCCTCGGGGCGGGTCATCATCAGGATCAGCCCGTCCGACACGTCATCGGCCAGAACAAAGGGCAGGATATTGCCGCCGCTGCCCCAGAGCCGCACCGCGCCCGCGCCATGCCAGCGCCCGATGCCCCAGTGCTGCAACGGCCCGCCATCGCCCAGAACGATGCCGGGGCGGGCGATGACCAAAGGCAGGCCTTGGGCCGAGAGCGCGATCAGCCGCTGCTCGCCCTCGGCTTTCGACCGGGCATAGATATTGCGCGAGGCCATCTCGCCGAATTCGGTGGCCTCGGTGATGGTCTGATGCGGGGCCGACATGTCGTACGAGGCGATGGTGCCGGTATGGACCAGCCGGCCCACGCCCGCGCGCAAGGCGGCGCGGCCGATGCGCTCGGTGGTGGCGACGTCGTTTTCCAGCGCCGCCTCCCAGCTTTTGTCGGTGGATTTCGCCAGATTATAGACGCAATCCATGCCGGTCATGACCTCGGTCAGCCCGTCCTCGTCGCGCAGGCTGACGCCGACGGTCTCGACATGGTCGGCCAGATCGGGAAACGGGCCGCCGCGTCCGCGCGACAGCACCCGCACGTCATGGCCCTGTTCCACCAGCCGCCGGGTCAGGTTGCGTCCGATAAAGCCGGTGCCGCCAATGACCATGACGCGCGGCTGCGGCGTGCCGGTGGGCCGGGCGGGAATGCTGGGCAGGCGCGGCAGGCGGTCCAGCGCCTCGGTGATGCCGGCCATGACCATCCGCGCCGAGGCGGGGGCAAAGCGCGGATCGGGCGTGCCGCTGCGGATGCCCTGATAAAAGGCCGCCACGGTGTTGCGAAAGCTCAGCCCATAGGGGCTTTTCTGGTTCAGCGAGGCCGCCTGCCGGACGGCATTGCGCAGGCCCTCGCGCAGATGCGCGCCGGATTTCCCCAGCTCCTTGATCAGCGGGTTCATCACCAAATCGGCGGTATTGTCGCGCGTCACCACCAGCGTATCGGCGGCATAATCCAGCCGCGCCATCGCCGATGAGCCGCGCAGACTGACCGAGCGGTCGTCAAAGGTTTCGACCAGCGACAGGGCGATGGTCACATCGACATTGCCGGCGCGAGCGATGATGCGCCAGCTTTGCGGGCGCTGCTCGCCGCCGGGCAGGGTGATCCATTGGCCAAGGCTGACATGCTCGATTTCCAGCGGGCCGAAAAGGTCGGTGGCCAGCGAGAAGGGATGCGGGCCCAGCTCCAGCAGCAGGTTCTGGGTCTGGCGCATCAGCCACAGCGCATAGGGCCCCGAACGCAGCGGCACCAAGGGCAGCGACCAGTTGATCTGCGCGCTTGAGACGACGCCCAGATCGCCCGCGTCGCGCAGCCGGCGCAGTTTTTCATATGAGGGCAGGCCAAGGAAATTGTGGCAGGCGCCCAGTTGCCGGCCCGCGGCCTCGGCTGCGGCGGCCATGTCCTCGACCTCGGCCACGCTCAGCGCGACCGGCTTTTCCACCATCACATGCAGCCCGGCATTCAGGCATTTGACGGCCAGATCTCGATGCAGGTTCGGCGGGGTCAGGATGTGGATGACGTCGCAGACCTGCGCGGCGATCATCTGGTCCAGATCGGCAAAGGCCTGAATGCCATAGCTGGCGGCCAGCGCCTCGGCGGCATCGCGGGCGGGGTCGCAGACCGCCACCAGTTGCGCGCCCGGCGTGGCGCGGATCGCATCGGCATGCCAGCTGGCGATGTAGCCGGCGCCCAGAATGGCCACCCGAAGGTCCGAAGTCATGACAAAATCCTATTTATACTCGATAATACGCATGTCATCGCCTGTGCGGCGACGCCGATAGTGAGTCAACATTCCTAAAAGGTTAGGAATCTTGGCCAAAGTCAGTAAAGCGGCCTGTTTCAGGGCCATCGGCTGGCCGGCAAGCCCGCGCCATGTCTTCCAGAAGGACAGCGCGTAAAGCCCCAACACCGCCAGCGAAATCCAGCCCGAGGTGAAAAGCCCCAGCAGGAACAAGAGCGGCAGCACCAGCCCATAGGCCCAGACCCGCAGCCTTTCGCGCCGGAAATGCGGCGGATGCATGCGCCCGACCTG
>JAGPGI010000475.1 GCA_018056045.1 Paracoccus sp. (in: a-proteobacteria) | reverse complement strand
GGCCGCGCAAGAGCCACCGCATGAGCCGCCCATGCCCGATCTGCGCGACGACCCGCTGATCCATGATCCGCTGGATGGCCCCGACGCGCAGGACAGGCCCTCGGATCAGAACCCGCGCCTGCACCGGCTCTGACGACCGGCCTCAGGCCAGCCCGGCCAGATTGAGCGCGATCCCGATCACCGCACACAGCGCCAGCACGCGCACGGTGCCCATGCCCAGCCGGAACACCGCGACCAGCGCCAGCACCGCCAGCGCCGCCGCCGCAAGGTTGATCGAGGACAGAACCGGCAGGTTCAGGTGCAGGCCATGGTCGGTCAGCATCCGCACCTCGGCGAAAACCACATGCAGGCCGAACCAGACCGCGAGGTTCAGGATCACACCGACCACCGCCGCGGTCACCGCGCTCAAGGCCGCGCTCAGGTGATGGTTGCCGCGCAGCCGCTCGATATAGGGCGCGCCCAGGAATATCCATAAAAAGCAGGGGGTAAAGGTGACCCAGGTGGTCAAAAGCCCGCCCAGCGTGCCGGCCAGCAGCGGCGGCAGCCCGCTCGATTCGCGCAGCGCGCCCATGAAGCCGACGAATTGCGTAACCATGATCAGCGGCCCCGGCGTGGTCTCGGCCATGCCAAGCCCGTCCAGCATTTCGCCCGGCGCGAGCCAGCCGAAATTCTGCACCGCCTCTTGGGCGACATAGGCCAGCACCGCATAGGCGCCGCCGAATGTCACCACCGCCATGGTGCTGAAAAAGCCCGCGATCTGGCTAAAGACATTCTCTGGCCCCAGCATCAGGAACAGCAGCCCGACCGGAACCAGCCACAGCGCCAGAAAGACCGCCGAGATGCGCAGCGCCCATGCCCGGTTCACCTGTGCATGGCCCGGCGTTTCCTCGCCCAGCAGCGTATCGGCATCGGCGACCTGAACGCCGCCGATCTTGCCATGGCCGCCGCCCTCGGCGAACGCGGGCAACCCCGCGCGCGAGCCGGCATAGCCGATCAGCCCCGCCGCCAGCACGATCAGCGGAAAGGGCACGCCAAAGGCGAAAATGGCGATGAACGAGGCGGCCGCGATGGCCAGCATGGCGCCGTTCTTCAGCGCCCGGCGGCCAATGCGGATGACGGCCTGCACGACGATGGCCAGCACCGCCGCCTTGAGGCCAAAGAACATGCCCTCGACGATGCCGACATTGCCCCAAATGGCATAGATCCAGCTGAGCACCATGATCGAGACCGCGCCGGGCAGCACGAACAGCAGCCCCGCGATGATGCCCCCCGCCGTGCGATGCATCAGCCAGCCGATATAGACGGCCAGCTGCTGCGCCTCGGGTCCGGGCAGCAGCATGCAATAATTCAGCGCATGCAGAAAGCGCCGCTCGCCCAGCCATTTCTGTTCCTCGACCAGAATGCGGTGCATCAGCGCGATCTGACCGGCCGGCCCGCCAAAGCTGAGCAGACCGATCCGCGCCCAGATGCGGGTCGCCTCGGCGAGGGTCGGATATCCGGGTTTCTGCATCTCAGGCCCTCGGCTTGTTCGTGGGCCAGTTATGCGTCTCGTCGCTGGCATCGCGCGTCCAGCGATACAGCGCGTCATAGACCAGCATCCCGGCATCAAGCTGTTCCAGATCGTCGGCATACATGCGCGACAGGCCCAGCGAGATGGCCAAGAGGCCCGCCGCCTCGGGTTCAAGCTCAAGCCGGGCGGTATCGGCGCCGCGCACGATCCGCGCCAGCCGGTCCAGCGCCGGCACCGACAGGCCGAATTCGGCCAGCATGACGTCAAAGCTGCAAAGTTCGTCGCGATGGCTGAAAAAGACGCCTTTGATGTCAAAGGGGGCGGCGCCATAGCGTTCGGCCACGCCCAGCACCTCGGAGGGGGCGACGAACAGGATCACCGCGCGCGGATCCACAAAACGGCGGATCAGCCACGGACAGGCGATGCGGTCGATCTTGGGACGCGCGCGCGTGACCCAGACCGTGCGCCCCTGCGCGTCGCGGGCGGGCAGCTTGTCGGGGCTGATCATCGGCAGGCCGGCAGCGCGCCATGCCTCATAGCCGTCTTCCAGATATTCGCAGGCGACGCCTTCGGCGCGCAGCCATGCGGCGGCGCCCTGACAGCGGCGGTGCCCCGCCTCGCAGACCGCCACCACCGAGCCGACCGCGGAGCCCGCCCCCGTGGGGGCGGCAAACGCGGCCAGTGCCTGATCGTCGGCGCGGATGGCGCCGGGGATCAGCCGCGGGTCTGCCTCGTAGTCTTCGGCCGAGCGGACGTCCAGCAACAGCGGCGCGCGCGGCGTGCCGATCAGGCGGAAAAGCTTGTCATTCGATATCGCGTTGGGCGCAGGCATAATGCGTTCCTGTCATGCTGAGGATTAGCTGGAACGCGAACTTCGGCTGGCGCCTCGTGGGGAGGTCGCGACCCCCATGGCACGTAGTAAACCAGTTCCCACAGGCCCGGTCAATCGCGCCCGCGAGGGCATGAAAAAAGCCGCCCCCAGGGGCGGCTTTTTCCGAATTCGCGACCAGCCACAGGGGGCCGGATATGCGGGATCAGACCTGATCCAGCGCCTCGATGGCCTTTTCCAGTTCGTCCTTGCTGAT
>JAGPGI010000474.1 GCA_018056045.1 Paracoccus sp. (in: a-proteobacteria) | reverse complement strand
GCTCGTAGGCGGCCTCGTCCAGCCCGCGCCGCGCCAGATAGGCGCGCGCCTCGGCGGCCGCGCCGCCCTGCAATTGCAGGCGAAACCAGCGCGCGGCCTGTTCCATGACATCGACCAGCCCGGTCCGGCGGTCGGCGCGCTCGGCCTGACGGGGATCACGCTCGGGCATCGGCAAGCCGGCCTCCGAGGCCAGCAATTCGACCGCCTCGATGAAGTTCATGCCCTCGGCCTCGCGCAGAAAGGTCAGCGCGTCGCCCTTGGCGTGGCAGCCGAAGCAATAATAGAATCCTTTCTGGTCATCGACATGAAAGGATGCAGTCTTTTCGCCGTGGAAGGGGCAAGGCGCCCACCAGTCGCCCTTGGCCTGATTCGAGCGGCGCAGATCCCAGACCACCTTGCGCCCGATCACGCGCGACAAAGGCACGCGGGCGCGGATTTCATCGAGGAACTGGGGCGGCAGGCTCATGCGGTCTTATATCGGGTCGGGGACGGCTGATGCAAAGGACAATCGCGCATCACGCGCCGACCGCCCCGCGCACGAGGTCCCAATAGACGGCGACGACCCGGTCCTGATCCAGTCGCCCGCCCTCGCGATACCAGTTGGTGACGCCGGTCAGCATTGCGATCAGCGCCATGGCACTCAGGCGGCTGTCGGGAACCGACATGGTGCCCTGCGCCTCGCCGGCAATCAGGATCGCCTCCAGCGCGTCCTCATAGCGGCGGCGCAGATCGGCGATGATGCGGCGGTTCTCGGGCGTCAGGTTGCGCAGCTCCATATAAGAGAGGAACACCGCCTCGGGATGCTCGAGGCTGGTCTGGATGTGAAAGCGCAGGAAGCTTTCCAGCCGCGCCAGCGCCGGGCGGGCGGGATCGTCCTGCCAGGCGGCCAAGAGGTCCTCCATATGGCTGCGCAGCAGATCCGCAAGCAGCGCCTGCTTGTCGGGCGTATAGGCGTAAAGCGCGCCGACCTGCAGGCCGACCTCGGCCGCGATCTGGCGCATCGAGACCGCCGCAAAGCCTTGGCGCGCAAACAGCCTGCGCGCCGCCTCGCGGACCGCCGGCCCGGTAATTTCCGCCTTTGAACCCTGCGTGCGTGCCATGCCGCCTTCTAGGCGGGAAAGCAGCCCGGCGAAAGAGCGCATCTTGCCCCGGCGTCCCGGCTGGTCCTATGTAACGACATGATCAGGATCTGGGGGACGGGATGGGCTTGCGGCTGATCTTGGGCGCGGTGGCGCTGACGGGGCTGGCAGCCTGCGGCGACGACACGCGCGATTATCCGGCGCTGCTGCCCACCGCCGAGGTGCTGGCCGATCCGTCGATTCCCAGCCATGCCGCCGCAGCCGCCGCCGATGACAGTCTGGGCGCGGCACTGGATGCGCGCGGCAAGGCGCTGGCGGGGCGCGCGGGCGGCCCACCCATGGCCAGCAATGCCGATCTGCACGCGCGCGCCGATGCGCTGCGCGCCCGCGCCGCGATCCTGTCCCGGCAATCGCTTGATGCACCAGACTGCCCCGCCGACCAGCCGGATTGCGCCGGCCAATCCGTTCAGGAATGACAAAGGAGATTCAGCAATGCCCGTCATCACCTGCATTGACGATCTGAAAAAGATTTATCGCCGGCGCACGCCGCGCATGTTTTACGATTACGCCGAAAGCGGCAGCTATACCGAAAGCACGTTTCGCGCCAACAGCGATGATTTCCAGCGCATCAAGCTGCGCCAGAAAGTGGCCGTCGACATGTCTGGCCGCTCGACCGAAAGCACGATGATCGGGCAAAAGGTCACCATGCCGGTGGCACTGGCCCCGGTGGGCATGACCGGCATGCAATCCGCCGATGGCGAGATCAAGGCGGCGCAAGCGGCCAAGAAATTCGGCGTGCCCTTCACGCTGTCAACGATGTCCATCTGCTCGATCGAGGACGTGGCCGAGGCGACGCAACATCCCTTCTGGTTCCAGCTTTACGTCATGCGCGATCAGGAATTCGTCGAGAACATCATCGAACGGGCGAAAAAGGCCAATTGCTCGGCGCTGGTGCTGACGCTGGACCTGCAGATCCTCGGCCAGCGCCACAAGGATCTGAAGAACGGCCTGTCCGCGCCGCCCAAGCTGACCCTGCCGGTGATGCTGGATCTGGCGACGAAATGGTCCTGGGGCCTCGAGATGCTGCAGACCAAGCGCCGCAGCTTTGGCAATATCGTCGGCCATGCCAAGGGCGTCGGCGACACCCGCTCGCTGATGAGCTGGACCGCCGAGCAGTTCGACCCGCAGCTCGACTGGGACAAGATCGCCCGTATCCGCGATCTTTGGGGCGGCAAGCTGATCCTCAAGGGCATCAACGATCCCGACGACGCCCGCCGTGCCGCCGATTTCGGCGCCGATGCCATCGTGGTCAGCAACCATGGCGGCCGCCAGCTTGACGGTGCCGTCAGCTCGATCCGCATGCTGCCCGAGATCGTGGCGGCGGTCGGCGACCGGACCGAGATCCATCTCGACAGCGGCATCCGCTCGGGTCAGGACGTGCTGAAGGCACTGGCCATGGGGGCGCATGGCACCGTGATCGGGCGCGCCTTCATCTATGGGCTGGGCGCGATGGGCGAGGCCGGCG
>JAGPGI010000473.1 GCA_018056045.1 Paracoccus sp. (in: a-proteobacteria) | reverse complement strand
GTCATCACCGTGCGCGCCAGCCGCCAGCCGCCGACGGCTCCGGCGCGGCCGCCATAGATTTCGGCCATGCGGCGGATCATGCGCAGGTTCGCCGCCAGCGCCGCGACGACATCGGCCAGCGCCAGCGGAATCAGCGCGGTGGCGGCGGCGACGGTGCGGGCGGCGGCCTCGATCTCGCGCCGGGCCTGCTGGTCGAGATCGGCCAGCAGATGCGTCTCGGCCATGGCGATCAGGGATTCGGGGTCATAGGCTTCGCTCTTGCGGTCGCGCAGCCCGTCCAGCCCCCACTTCATTTCCGGGCGACCGCGATAGAGCGCCTCCAGCCGCGCCACCACATGCTGCGCCGATTTCAGATCGCCCGAGGCCAGCGCTGCGCCCGCCTCGCGATTGATGCCGTCGATGGCGGCGAAACGCGACCATGCCCGGTATTCGCGCCAGGCCATGGCCAGCGCCGCCACGCAAAACAGCGCCATCAGACCGATGCCGATCCAGCCCAGCAGCGGATAGGTGTTCAGCAGATCGCCAAGATAGCGCAGCGCCGCCACCGACAGCAGAAAGGTGAACAGCGCCACGCCGCTGTTGATGAAGAACCGCGTCAGTTTCGACGGCCCGCGCCCGACCAGCCGCGCGACAAGCTGCATGGTGCGGGGCTGAGGCAGGGCCATCAGCCCGCCATCCTCGATCGCCGGCGCATCGGCGGGCGAGAGGGTGGCGCCCTCGGGTCGCGCCTCGCTTTGCGGGCCGCGGCGGCGATCGAGGATGGCGGGCGCCCCGGGGTGCTCGCCATTGTCGGCGGCGGCCTCCTCCATCTCGAGCAGCACCGGGCCGCGCCGCTTTGGGGGCTCCTGCACAGGTTCGGTCATATTTCCCCCTATAGCCTGTCGCCGATCAGGAATTCCGCCGCCCGGTCCAGCCGGATATGCGGCGGCCCGTCGCCGGGGCGCAGCGTATTGGGCGCGGGCAGAAAGTTCATGATCGCATAATCGCCGTCCAGCCAGCGATGCGCGCCCTGCTGGGCCGGCACCAGCAATTCCGCCGGGTTCGTCGGCAGCTCGCCCGGATAAAAGGCCGCGAGCCGCCCGTCCATCAGCCGCCCACGCACGGCGGGCAGGTCCTCGCCGTCCTGACGGATGGTTTCTTCGGTCGTGGTGCGCAGGCTGGCGATGGACATGGCATCGGTGCGCGCGCCCGAGAAATCGGCGCGGTCGCGGGCCTCGCGCAGCATGGCGGCGGTGATCGCGGTCAGGCGCGGATGCTGGACATGGTTCAGATGGTCGGCCTTGGTGGCGGCGAACAGGATCCGCTCGACCCGTCGCCCGCCCAGAAGCTGCGCCAGCCAGCCGGCGCGGCCAGGACGAAAGGCGGTCAGGATATCGGCCATGGCGCGGCGCATGTCCTCGACTGCGGGCGGGCCGGCATGGATGGCGCCCAGCACGTCCATCAGCACCACCTGCCGGTCGATGCGGGCGAAGTGATCGCGGAAGAACGGCTTGACCACCCGCGACTTGTAGGCGCCGAAGCGGCGCGAGAATTCCCGCCCCAGTGGGCCATCGCGCATTTCCTGCGGCAAGGGCGTGAAGGTCAGCGCGGGCGAGCCGTCCAGCTCGCCGGGCATCAGGAACCGGCCGGGGGTGCAGTCCGACCAGCCGGCCTCACGCGCCAGATGCAGATGCCGGGTATAGGCCGAGGCCAGCGCCTGCGCGGCGGTCTCGTCAAAGCGGGCGGGATCGGTATCGGCCAGCGCGGCCAGAAAGATCTCGGCGCCGGGCCGGCCCTGCATGCGGTCCAGAACCTCCTGCGACCATTCGCCGAAATCCTTGTCCATCAGCCGCAGGTCCAGAAGCCATTCGCCCGGATAGTCGACGATATCCAGATGCAGCACCTGCGGGCCGCGCCAGCCGGCCATCATGCCGCGCGACTGCACGCGGAGCGACAGGCGCAACTGGCTGACATGGCGGGTGCCCTCGGGCCAGAAGGGCTCGGGGCCGGTCATCGCGGCCAGTTGGCGCTCAAAGTCGAAGCGCGGCACGGTGTCGTCGGGCTGGGGCTGCAGCCATGCCGCCTTGATCGAGCCATCAGCGGCGGCGCGCAGGGCCGCCATCCGGCCCCGGTCCAGCAGATTGGCGACAAGCGAGGTGATGAAGACGGTCTTGCCCGCCCGCGACAGGCCGGTCACGCCCAGCCGGATCACCGGATCGGCAAGGCCAAGCCCCTGCATCAGATCGTCAGCTATGCTCATTCTGTCCCCGGCTCATCCGTGCCGGGTCAAGATATGCAGACCCGGCGGGATTTTACAGGGGGCGATTTTAACGGCGCCGCCCGATCGCCGGAGCCCGCGCGCTTTTGCGGGATGGGCCGGACAGACGGTGAAAACCTCGTGGCGATCGACGATCACGTCCAGCGCCGCCCGGCTGACTTCATTGCCCTCGAGATCGACATGACAGATATCCTCAAGGTCGGGATCGCCCATCTCGGGCCCGACCGCCAGAGGGGCCGAGGCCTCGATGATGGTCACATCCACGCCATCGACCTGGATCCGCGTTTCGCGGCCCAGGGTGACGACAGAGACATCGCCGGTGGCGGAACTGCCATCGGGGGCGGTGCAGGCAG
>JAGPGI010000098.1 GCA_018056045.1 Paracoccus sp. (in: a-proteobacteria) | reverse complement strand
GCCCAGATCATCCTGCACTGGACGATTGCGGCCCTCGTCTTTTTCCAGATCCTCATGCATGACGGCATCGTCAAGGTATGGGACGGGCGGATGGGCGGCATGCTGCCGAACCAGCCGACGATCAATCCTCATGCCGTTGCCGGCGCGCTGATCCTCGTTCTCGTTCTGTGGCGGCTGGTGCTGCGCCGCCGGCGCGGCGTTCCGGGCCTGCCGGAAGGCGAGCACCCGGCCCTGAAAGTTCTGGCCACGGGCATGCATGCGGCTCTCAACCTCCTGCTGATCCTGATGGCGCTTTCCGGCATGGCGGCGTGGATTTCCGGCGTCGAGGCGATCGGCGAAGCCCATTCCATCGCGCGGCTGGCGCTGGTTCCGCTGGTCCTCCTGCATATCCTCGCCGCACTTTACCATCATTTCTGGCTCAAGACCGATGTGCTGCGGCGCATGTTTGGCCGGACCTGAGGCGGGGTCCGTTCCGCGCGCCGCAACCCGCAACCCATGGCAGGCCGGGCCACGCCCGCCCGGCCGCTCCCCAAACCCCGAACTCCGGAGGCAGACATGACGAGAAGACCGCGCAGCCAGACCGTTGCCGCCGCCGTCGCGGTGATCTTCGGCCTGCTGACCATCGTTTCGGGCGGCAGGGCGCTGTTCGGCGGCGTCGATATGGGCGCAGTGGTGCCATTCGTGCTGTGGTTCAACTTCGTCGCGGGATTTGCCTATGTCCTGGCCGGGATCGGCCTGTTGCGCGGCGCAGGGTGGGCGCCGCTGCTGTCGCTGGCCATCGCCACGGCCACGGTGGCCGTCTTCGCCGCCTTCCTGTGGCATGTCGGTGCCGGCGGCGCATGGGAGGCACGCACCATGGGCGCGATGATCCTGCGCAGCGCCATCTGGATAGCCGTCGCGGCCTTTGCATTTCGGTGCCATAAGCCATCCGATTGATCCACTCACCCAGCCAGCGATGGCGGCTGCCAGCCGCGACCTCGCCAGCCAGGAACCTGACATGAAGCGATTTCCAACTATTGACCTGTCACTGACCCTTTCGCTCGTTACCGTGCTCGGCATGGCAATGGCGGCGGCCGGCAGGTGGCTACCAAGCGGAGCTTTCGACGCTCTGGAGCTGCCGGGACTGGTGCTGGTCTATCTGGCTGGCGGCCTGCCGACCGGCTGGCGCGCGCTGTCGGAGCTGTGGCGCGCGCGCGTGCTTGACATCGACCTGTTGATGATCGTCGCGGCAATCGCCGCCGCAATCGTCGGCGCCCCGTTCGAGGGTGCGGTGCTGCTGACGCTGTTCAGCATCTCGACCACGCTGGAGGAACGCGCGCTTGGCCGGGCCCGCCGCGCCATCGAGGCCTTGATGGCGCTGCGCCCCGAGACCGCCTTGCGCAAGACCGCGGGCGGCGATGTCGAGGAAGTTCCCGCCGAGGTGCTGACCGTCGGCGATGTAGTGGTGCTGCGCCCCGGCGCCCGGGTGCCCAGTGATGGCGTGGTCGTCACCGGGCGCGGCGGCATCGACGAGGCCAATATCACCGGCGAATCCATGCCCGTGTCGAAAGAGGCCGGTGCGCAGGTGTTCGAGGCCACGATCAACCTCGACGGCGTGCTGGAGGTCGAGGTCACGCGCAGCGTCAGCGACAGCACCATCGCCCGCATGATCCGTCTGGTGACCGAGGCACAGGCCGCCCGCGCGCCCTCCGAACGGTTCAGCGAATGGTTCGGCCAGCGCTACACGGTCGCGGTGCTGGCGGGTGCGGTGATCGCCTTTGCCACGTTCTGGTGGCTGGGCGGCGACTGGGAACTGGCGCTTTACCGCGCCGCCACGCTGCTGGTCGCCGCCAGCCCCTGCGCCATCGTCATTTCCGTCCCCGCCGCGATCCTGTCGGCCCTTTCGGCGGCGGCGCGGGGCGGTGTTCTGTTTAAGGGCGGCGGCGCGCTGGAGACGCTGGCCGAGGTCGATATCTTCGCCTTCGACAAGACCGGCACCCTGACCACCGGCCGCGCCGAGGTGACGGAAATCGTCGCGCTGGATGGCGACGAGGCCGGGTTCCTGTCGCTGCTGGCGGGGCTGGAGGCGCATTCCGAGCATCATATCGCGGCCGCGATCCGCCGTGAGGTCGCCAGCCGCGGGCTTGATCCGGCGCAGGTGGCCGATGTGAACGCCCGGCCAGGCATCGGCATCGAAGGGTCCGATGCACTTGGCCCGATTTGGGCGGGCAATGCCTATCTTGCCGAGGACATGAAGGCCGCAACGGATCACCCCGCGTTGCAGCCGCTGGCGGATGGCACCAATACGGTCGTCTATCTGGGTCGCGGCGCCACCGTGCTGGGCGCCGTCAGCGTGGCGGATGAGGCACGGGCCAGTTCCGCCGGGGCGATCGCGGCCCTGCGCGACAGTGGTGTCCGCCGCATCGTCATGATGACCGGGGATCGCAGGCCGGTGGCGCTGCGCATCGGCGCTAGCCTTGGGCTGGAACCGGACGAGATCCATGCCGGGATGCTGCCGCAGGACAAGGTGCGTGAAGTCGGCGAACTGGCCGCAACCGGCCGCATCGCCTTTGTCGGCGATGGCGTGAACGACGCCGCGGCGCTGGCCCGCGCCGATGTCGGCATCGCCATGGGCGCGGCCGGGTCCGAGGTGGCGCTTCAGGCCGCCGATGTGGCGCTGCTGTCCGAGGATATGGAGCGGCTTGCGGACGCGCACCGCCTGTCGCGCCGAACGTCAAGGGTGATCCGGCAGAACCTGACCTTCGCCATCGGCGCCATGGTGGTTCTGGTCATCGGCGGGCTGTTCTTCGATCTGCCGTTGCCGCTGGTGGTGATTGGTCATGAAGGCGGCACCGTGCTGGTGGTGCTGAACGGGCTGCGGTTGCTGTCGGACCCGATCCGCCGGCTGAAGGCGTCTGTTGCCGGACAGGCGCTGACGGGTGTCGCGCAGCCCACCTGACCCGTGGGGATGCGCTCACCCCCGAAAGGCGCGCAGATGCGGAAACGCGCCCTTTTCCAGATATGCTTCCTCCTCGGGCGTCGATCTGCGACCAAGGATGGCGTTGCGGTGCGGGTGGCGGCCAAAGCTGGCGATGATGCGGCGCACCTGCCCCGCTTGATCGACGAGCGAGGCATAGAGCGGCCGCAACGGCGTCGGCGCACGGGCGGCAATGTCACGGCGCAGGGCGGTCAGCCGATCAATGCGGGCCAGATGGTCCGACCCCTCTGCATGGCCTAGGGGCTGGGTGAAAGCGATCTGGAACCACGGCAGGCCAAGTGCCGCCCAGTCTCCTTTTTCCAACCCTTCCAGCGCCTGCGCCAGGGCCGCCGGGTCTTGCGCCCAGGCCCGCTTGCTGCCCCGCCACAGCGAGCGCGGGAACTGGTCCAGCACCACGATCAGCGCCAGCCGGCCCCTGGGCGTCCCGGCCCAATGATCCAGCGCCCTCGCCGCGCCGCGTTCGGTCAGCGGGCCAAAGCGCGCCGCAATCGCACCGTCCGCGCCGCCATGCTTCCGCCAGCGCCACAGCTCGGCATGGCGGTCAGGGTCGATATCCAGCGCGCGGCCCTCGGGGAACCAGAAATCCAGAACCTCGCCGATCTGTCTGGCATCATTGCTATCGGTCATGTCATCCCCCATGAAAACGCCCCCGCGCCATGGACACGGGAGCGGAATTGTCGATGAGGCACAAGCGCCTAGGCGGTCGCGGGCACCGCTGCCTGCGCAGGCCGGCGTCCGCCGGGACCGCGCGGGACGCGCAGCAGGCGCATGGCGTTGGCGATCACCACCAGCACCGAAAGCTGGTGGATCAGCATGCCCTCGGCCATATGCACATCGCCGCTGAACACGCCAAACAGCAGCCCGGCCACGGTCAGCAGCGCAATGACGAGGTTCTGGCGCATATTGCTCAGCGTCGCGCGGGAAATCGCCATCGCCTCGGGCAGTTTCTCCAGATCGTCGGCCATCAGCGCAATGTCGGCGGTCTCGATCGCCACGTCCGAGCCCGCGGCCCCCATGGCGATCGAGGTATCAGCGGCAGCCAGCGCTGGGGCGTCGTTAATGCCGTCGCCGATCATGGCGACATGGCGGCCCTCGGCCTGAAAGTGGCGGATCAACTCCAGCTTGTCCTCGGGCAGCAGCCCGGCATGAACCTCGTCGATGCCGATTTCGGCGGCGATGGCGTGGGCGGCCTGCGGCTGGTCGCCGGTCAGCATGGCGATGCGCCCCACCCCGATATCGCGCAGCCGGGCGATGGCGCTTTGGGCCGAAAGCCGGGGCTGGTCGGACAGCCCGAAGATGCCCGCGATGCGCCCGTCCAGCGCCACGATGATCGGCGTGCGCCCGCGGCCCAGAACCCCGGCCAGCGCGGCCTCGGCCTCGGCGTCGAAACCGATGCCCAGCCGGTCGAACAGCCGCCGGTTGCCGGCCGCGACCTGCCGCCCGTCGTGGTGGACCACCAGACCCATGCCAGCCACTTCCTCGACCGTCTCGGGCGCGGGAATCTCGCCCTCGGCACGGCCGGCCTCGATAATCGGGCGGCCCAGCGGGTGGTCCGAGCCGGATTCGGCGATCGCCGTCCAGTGCAGCAATTCGGCACGATCGATGCCGCCAAGAGGCACGATCTCGACCAGGCTGGGGCGGCCCTCGGTCAGGGTGCCGGTCTTGTCCAGCGCCAGCATGTCGATGCGGCCGGCGCTTTCCAGATGCTGCCCGCCCTTGATGAGGATGCCCGAGCGCGCCGCCCGCCCGATGCCGGCGACGATGGAGACCGGCGTCGAGATCACCAGCGCGCCGGGGCAGGCCACGACCAGCAGCGTCAGCGCGAGGCGAATGTCCTGCGTCACCGCCCAGGCACCCAGCGCCAGCACCATGATGCCGGGCGTATACCATTGCGCGAAACGCTCGATCATGCGCTGGCTGGGGGCGCGTTCCTCCTGCGCCTCTTCGACGCGGCGGATGATCCGGGCCAGCGTGGTATCGGCGCCGATGCCGGTGGCGCGGATGCGCAGCACGCCATTTTCCGCGATGGTGCCGGCATGGACGTGGGAGCCGGGGGCTTTCTCGGCCGGGATCGGCTCGCCGGTGATGGCGGCCTCGGACACGGCGGCGTTACCGTCGATCACCTCGCCATCGACGGGGATGCGGTTTCCGGCGCGCACCAGCACGACCTCATTCGGCTGGACAGCACTGGCGGCGATCTCGACCGGCTGGCCGTCGCGGATCACGGTGGCGATCTCGGGCGCGGCCTTCAGCAGATCGGCCAGCGCGCCACGGGTCTGGCGGAGCGTCCGCGCCTCAAGCCAGGCGCCGAAGCTGAACAGGAACGTAACGGCGGCGGATTCCCAATATTCGCCGATGAACAGCGCGCCGATAGCCGCAACGGTCACCAGCAGTTCAATCGAGAAATGGCGAATGCGCAGCGCGTGGAACGCCCGCCAGGCGATGTCAGAGCCGGCGACAAAGGCCGCCGCCAGCATGGATGCCGCCCAGAGCCCGCGCAGGCCGAACCCGTAAAGGGCGATCAGGCCCAGCACGATCAGGCTGCCGCTGACGATGGTCAGCCACTTCCTGCGGCTGGCCGGCTGGCGAAGGATTGTCAGGATAGGGGTCAACATGCGGGGCCTCATGATGTGAAGGCCCGGCCGCGCGGGCAGGCACGGCCGGACTGGAAGGGATCGGTCAGAATGCGGCGGGGCGGGCCTCGTAGCCGGTGGATTTCACCACCGAGACAAGGGCCTCGACCGGGGCGGATGCGGGGTCATGCTCGACCTCGATGCGGCCGGTGTTGAAATGCACCTTGGCGGCGGTCACGCCGGGAGTTGCCGCCAGCGCCTTTTCGATCTTGGTGACGCAGGAGGGGCAGGAAAATTCGTCGCTGCGCAGGATGGTCTTGGTCATGGCTGGTTCCTTTCATGTCGCCGTCCGGTGGGGCGGTCATTGCTTGTGACCTCAAGATATGCTGTTCTTTCAGGATCAGGAGTGGCAATTTCGACAAGGGATCATTGCATGAATGCACAGGCGCAGGATTGGGACGATCTGCGGTTGTTTCTGGCCGTGGCGCGGGCGGGGTCGCTTTCAGGAGCGGCGCGCAGCCTTGGCGTTACCCATTCCACCGTCTTTCGCCGCATCGGCGCGTTCGAGGCGCGGTTGCGGGTGCGGCTGTTCGACCGGCTGCCCGGCGGCTATGCTCTGACCCAGGCTGGCGAGGAGATGCGCGATTCCGTCATCCGCATCGAGGAAGAAATCACCGCGCTGGCGCTGAAGGTTACCGGACAGGACCAGCGGCCCACTGGGACGATCCGCATCACCACGACCGACCTGCTGGCGGTGGGTGTGCTGCCCCGCCATGTCGCCGCCTTCCGCGCCGAATGGCCCGAGATCGAGATCGAGGTGGTGGTGGCGGATAGGGTGCTGGACCTGACCCGGCGCGAGGCGGACGTGGCCCTGCGCATCGGCAATCCGGGACAGGAGACGCTGATCGGGCGGCGGGTCGGGCGGTTGGCCTTTGCCGCCTATACCGCGGCGGACCGGCCGCTGGGCGATCCTGCCGAGGGTGACTGGATCGGATACGGCTCTGCGCATGGCCCGCTCAGCCGCAATCTGGCCCGCTGGTGGCCGGATGCGCGACAGGTTTACCGGACAAACTCGATCATCGCCGCCCATGCCGGTGCGAAGGCGGGGATCGGACTCGCTGCCTTGCCTTGCGTGATCGCTGATTGCGACCCCCGCCTGATCCGCGCCGCCGCGCTGCCCGAGGACTTCATGCTGGACCTGTGGTTGCTGATTCACGAGGATCTGCGCCAGACCGCGCGCATCCGCCTGTTTCTGGACTTCATGGCGACGGCCCTGACGGCCGATGCCGACCTGCTGGAGGGGCGCTGCCCGTGCAAGACAAGGCCGGCGCAGGCGTGACGCCCGCGCCGGCCCATGCCTGCGCCCATGGCGTCAGTCGATCATCTGCCAGCCCGGATGCTCGAAATGCTCGCCATAGGCGTTCAACGCCTGAACGATCGTCACCGCGCCAGTCTCGACCTCGCCGGCCTCCAATGCCGAGATGCCGGTCATCACCTCACCAAGGACGATATGGAACTGCTCGTCTACCTCGGGTTCCAGCACACAGTTCTCGACCATGAAATCAACCTGCTTCTGGACATCGGCAGCGACCCCATTCGCGGCATCGGCAGGCAGGGTGCCGTTGTGGATCGCGTCCAGGTTCGCGGCCATGGTTCCGTGAATCGCGGTCATGCCGGTGATCATGTTCTGATCGCCCTGCCATTTGGCGCCATCGTTCAGCGTGATCTCGATAGCCCCCGCGCCATGGCTGTCATGATCA
The DNA here is from genome assembly GCA_018056045.1 of Paracoccus sp. (in: a-proteobacteria). Lineage (GTDB taxonomy): Bacteria > Pseudomonadota > Alphaproteobacteria > Rhodobacterales > Rhodobacteraceae > Paracoccus. The sequence continues at coordinate 1,067 of JAGPGI010000098.1, read as the reverse complement.
TGGGATTGCGCGGCGGCAATGCCAGCTGACCCCAGCGCGAGGGCGAGAGCGACAGCGACGGTGGTGAAAGATTTTACAGTCCGCATAGTGATCTCCTGTATCTGCCAAGTGGTTCTGGCCGCGGCGGGCATCGACAGACGCCGCCGGGCTTGGGAAAGACATAGGCTGTCCGTTTTCGCACGAGAATTGACGAAACCTGCAAAGACCTATTGCACGAATGGACAGACCTCAGGCACGAACCAGACCCTCTCGGCCTGCCGCCGATACCATCGGGCTGTCGAACAGCGCCCCGACGGCATGGGGCCGGATGCCGTCTGCCTCGCGCATCAGAAACAGCGCATCGAGGGAAAGGTGTGCGGCGAGTTCGCCGCCAGCCTGCGGACCCAGCACCATCAGCGCGGTTGCCCAGGCATCAGCCTCGGCACAGCTGCCCGTGACGACCGTGACCGAGGCCGGCGACGACCGCAGCGGGCCGCCCGTCGCCGGGTCCATCGTATGCGACAGGCGCTGGCCCTGAACGGTGACATGATGCCGGTAATCGCCCGAGGTGGCGACGGCGGCATCTTGCAGCATCAGGACCGAATGGGGCGCGCGGCGTTCGGGATCGGGCGCCTCGACGGCGACGGTCCAGGGCATGCCGTCGGGCCGCAGCCCGGAGGCTCGCATCTCGCCGTCGATGCCAACAAGGAACCCGGTGATGCCGAAGCCCCGTAACATTTCGGCCAACCTGTCGACGCCGTAGCCCTTGGCGATGCCGTTCAGGTCGAGCGTGATGGGTGCATGTTTCCTGACCAACCCGGCCGCGCGGTCGATCTCCAGCACCTCATGCGCGGGCGGGCGCGTGGTTACCATGGATGCGCTTCTGGTCCGCATCGATGAGATCGAAGCCAGTCTGGCCAAGACGCCCGCCCGCACCCGCGCCGAACTGCGCATCAAGATCGAGGTGCTCTCCCTCGATGGCGCGCTCAGGCCAGAGCTCCAGGACGCCGTAATGGCCGATGTCGAGCGCATGCTCCCAACATAATTTGGCTCAATCTTTGCCCCTTGGGCGCGTATCATGGTGCTAT
>JAGPGI010000472.1 GCA_018056045.1 Paracoccus sp. (in: a-proteobacteria) | reverse complement strand
GCCCGGGTTGCGATGATCATTCCTCGCCAGGATATGCGAAGCTGCGACAGCGGTCGCGGCGGTTTCATCGTTCATGTGCATGCTCCAATGCGTAACTGGCTGTTGCCTCATCGGTGATGAGGACATTGATCAGGCCCGCCTTCAGCGCCCCGAGCGTCACCCTCTGCTTGGCGGCGCCGACGGCGACGCCGATCACGCGATCCCGGCTGCGCAGGTTCGAGAGGCTGAGACCGATGGTTCTTGCGTCGAGTTCCGGGTCGACGATCTCGCCGCGACGGTTGATGAAATGACCCAGCAGATCGCCGACGGCACCGGCCTCGACCAGCGATGTCATCTCTGACCGCAGCACATTGCCCGAGCGCATCAGCACGGAATCGTCTCCCACGCTGCCCAGCGAGAAGACCAGCACCTGCGCGGAACGCGCGCTGCGCAGAACGTCCGCGACAATGCGGTCCCTTTCCAGAACCTCACGGGTGATCGCCTCGCCGACGATGGCGGGAACCGGAAGCGGGATCATCCGTCCATTGCCCTTGCGCGCAAAGATTTCGGCGACGTTGTTATAATGCGCGATGCCGGGTGTGGGGGCGACCGTGCCGTTGATCTGCACGACCGTGACGCCATCGGCCCAGTTCGGCGGCAGCCATTGCGCCACGGCGGCCATGGTGCGGCCCCAGGAAACGCCGATCGTGCGCGGCTTTGGCTTCATGGCTGCGAGATACTGGCCCGCCGCCTGCGCGACAGCTTCGACACCTTGTTCCACAGGACCCGGCACGACGACGGCATCATGCAGACCAAAGGCCTCGCTCAGCTCCGCTTCGAGGTCGGGATCACGCAGGGTGCGCGGAACGATCTCGATGCGGACGACACCCAGATCCCGCGCCTCCTGCAGAAGCCGGCTGACCTGCCACCGGTTCAGCCCGGTTTCATTCGCAATATCGGTGAGGGTCTTGTTCTGCTGATAGGTCATGCGGGCGATGCGCACCATCAGGTGATCCCGGCCCTCGTCAATGGGAAGCCTGTTCGACTTGCGGCTGTTGTCCTCGGTCACGCGTCGTCCCCCGCCATGTCGCTGTCTGCGAGATCATGAAGCAGCGGGGTCAGCAGGTCTACCGCCCGCCGATATTGGGTCAGCAACCGCCGGTATTGCTGGTGCCGGTCAGGATCAGGCAACAGGGTGGTGAAATCCGGTCGCATCGCCCTGGCCGCGCTGGCAAGGTCCGGCCAAAGGCCCAGCCCCACCGCCGCCGCCACCGCATTGCCATAAAGCGTCAGATTGTCATCCGGCGCGAGGCCCACCGGCTTGCCAAGGGCGTCCACGGTCGCCTGCAGCCAGACCCGATTGTGCATGATCCCCCCGGCAAGCACGATGCGATCAATGGCGATGCCCTGACGTTCGAGGTCGAAGACGACATTTGCCGATCCCAGCGCGACGGCCGTCACCGCAGCGCGATAGATCGCCGCGCGATCATGCGACAAGGACAGCCCCAGAAACGCGCCACGCAACCGGGCATCGCGATAGGGCGTGCGGTTGCCCATCCAGAAATCAAGCGCCAGCAGCCGGGTATCGCGCGGCTCGATCCGCTCGACCTGATCCAGCAAAGCCGGCAGGGCGCCGTTGTCGATGCCGAAGATATCCTGCGACAACCATTTCAGGATCGATCCCGCCGAAACCTGCCCGCCTTCGATCATGCGAAGGTCGGGTGTCAGCGCATGCGGATAAGGCCCCCAGACCCCGGTCACCGGCGTGCCGTCATCGGGCACCTGCGTCAGGTGCACGTTCGATGTCCCGCCGATCAGCAGCATCGCGCCGGGTGCGATGCAGTCGGCGCTGAATATCCCCATATGCGCATCAATGCCGCCCTGCACGACGATGGCGCTGTCATTGATACCCCATAGACGCGCCACCTCCGGCAGCAGCGGGCCGATGACCGCGCCGATATCGACGATACGCTGGGGCAGGCGCTCTGCCAGTTCCGGCACGCCAAAGCGGTCATAGAGTTCCTGACTGAAGCGCCGTGCGCGGCTGTCATAGTTCCATTTGCAGGTCGCATTCATCAGCGAACCCGACCATTCGCCGGTAAGCCGGAAATTCACGAAGTCCAGCGCCTCGCAGATGACCTCGGTCCGCGACCATAATCCGGGCTCGTGCCGGCTCAGCCACATGGCCTTGGGGACCAGCCACTCGACGGCGTTCGAGCCGCCGCAATAATCCAGCACCGGATGGTCGATCCCCTCGGTTTCCCGCGCCTCGGCCGAAGCGCGCGCATCCATCCACAGGATCGCCGGCGCCAGCGGCGTGCCGCGGCGGTCCGCGACGACGACCGTCGATGAAAAGGTCGCCACCGTGATCGCCGCGATCTCTGGCGCGCCTGCCTGGGCCACAGCGCCCTGCACCGCCGTCGCGAGGGCGCGCCACCAGTCCTCGGGATCCTGCTCGGCCCGGTTCGGCGGCAGGTGACGGGTCGGATAGCCCGCCTCGGCCTTGGCGATCAGGCGCCGCCTGTCGATATCGTAAATGCCGGCGCGGGCACCGTTGGTGCCAAGATCCAAGGTCAGGATCTTTGTCATCCGCTCCTCCCCTGAATGCGCCTACGGCCTGAACAGCACCTTGGAGAAATGAAG
>JAGPGI010000097.1 GCA_018056045.1 Paracoccus sp. (in: a-proteobacteria) | reverse complement strand
TGGCCGCGCCCCTGCCGGTGCCGGCGATGCTGGCCTTTGCCGGGGACCTGCCCGCGCATCTGCGCCGGGCCGATGTTCTGGTCCCCTCGGCCCGGGGACCGCCGGCCTTCGTCTGAGCCGGGTTTTCCCTGCGCCACCGGCCCTTGCGCCGGGGCGATCACAGCATCAGACGAGATAACATCATGCAAAAACATATCCTTGGCGCGCTTGGCGCTGCGTTGCTTGGCCTTGCTTCGAGCCCCGTGCTGGCCCATGCCACGCTGGAGGCCAAAGAGGCCCCCGCCGGCGCCGCCTATCGCGCCGTCATCCGCATCGGCCATGGCTGCAAGGGCGAGGCGACCCATACCCTGCGCGTCAAGCTGCCCGAGGGCTTCTATAACGCCAAGCCCATGCCCAAGGCGGGCTGGACGCTGGAAACCGTCAAGGGCGCCTATGCCATCCCTTTCGACAATCACGGCACGCAGATGACCGAGGGCACGCGTGAGGTCGTCTGGTCGGGCGGCGATCTGCAGGACGAATGGTATGACGAATTCGTGCTGCGTGGCACGGTCGGACCCGAGGTTGCGCCGGGCACGGTGCTGTATTTCCAGACCGTGCAGGAATGCGCCAACGGCACCGCCGACTGGACCGATACCAGCGGAAATGCCGACCTGCCGAACCCCGCGCCCGGCCTGACGGTAACCGAAGCCGAGGCCAAGCCCGGTCATGGCCATAGCCACGGCCATGGTGCCCAGGCGGCGGCGCCCGATCTGGATGCGGTGGCGCCGGTCGTTCTGGGCGATCTGACGCTGTCCAAGCCCTATTCCCGCGCCTCGCTGCCGAAGGCTCCGGTCGCGGGCGGCTTCGTGACCATCACCAATGCCGGTGGCGATGACCGCCTGGTCAGCATCAGCGCCGATGCCATTTCGGACCATGGCGAGATCCATGACATGGAGATGGTGGGCGACGTGATGAAGATGCGCGAACTGCCCGAGGGCCTGCCGATCCCGGCTGGCGCGACGGTCGAGCTGGCGCCCGGCGGGCTGCACATGATGTTCATGGAACTGAAACAGCCGCTGCTGGCCGGCGACCAGATCAAGGTCAAGCTGACCTTCGAAAAGGCCGGCGAGGTCGAACTGCCGATGACCGTCCTTGCGCGCGATGCCGTCGACGCGATGCAGGACGGCAAGCACGGGGACAAGAAGCATGCCGGCCACTGAACCGAAATCCGGGCTGCGCCGGCTGCGGCTGGTGCTTTGGGCACTTGTTCTGGTCGCGCTGGCGGGTCTTGGCTGGCTGAAGTTCGGCGCGCCGCGGCTGGCCGAGGTCGCCGAGCTTGGAACCACGCAACTGGGGCAGGGCGATTATCGCCTTGCCGCCACCGATGGCAGCGCCTTTACCTTTGAGACGCTCAAGGGGCAGCCCTCGGCGGTGTTCTTCGGCTTTACCCATTGCCCCGATGTCTGCCCGACCACCTTGGGCGACATCGCCACCTGGCAGCAGGAACTGGGCGACAAGGCCAAGGATCTGCGGGTGTTTTTCGTCACCGTCGATCCCGAGCGCGACCCGGTCGATATCCTGCGCGACTATGTGTCCTGGGTGCCGGGCGTCGTGGGCGTGTCTGGCTCACCCGAAGAAATTGCAAAGGCAATCAAGGCCTTTCGCATCTATGCCAGAAAATCGCCGACCCAGGGCGGCGGCTATAATATGGATCACTCCTCGACCATGCTGCTTTTCGATAGCGACGGCCAATATGCCGGCCTGATCGGCTATCAGGAAGAACATGAGCGGGCGATGACCAGTCTGCGGCGGCTGCTGGGCGGCTGATCGTGGCGCGGCGCCGGTCCTCCCCCCGGCGCCGCATCTGGCCCAAGGCCATTCTTTCTTCCGAAATGTTTTGGATCGCTGCATTGCAGCGTTTTTGCGGGAAAAGACAGCGCCTATGACCCGATTTTCGGGGGCTGCTCAGGCCGCTTTTACGCGTTTTCACCAAAATTCCGGTCTTGCCCGGCATATTCTCTCGAAACCCGACTGTGGGGTCGTGGAATCTGCTCCCGGCTCGCGCAGGCGTTGTTTGTCCTGTCACGAATCGTTGACCAGACGGGAATGATCGGCTAATTTTTTCCGAAAGGTTTCGGAACGTTGCGTCACAGGACGTTCCGCGCGTCGGGTGCTGGGAGGCACCGGGTTCATCAGGGGAGGAAATGCATGACGAAATTTCACCGGGGTGCCGCGCTGCGTCCTGCCGCTCTTGCCGCGCTGATGGGGTGTGTCGCATTGCCCGCCATGGCTGACGAGCTGTTCTACGTCGCCGGCGGCGTGGGCAAGGAGCTTGAGACACTCAAGGAAATCGTGAAACCGTGGGAAGAGCGCACCGGCCACAAGGTCACGGTGGTGCCGATGCCGAACTCCAGCTCGGACCAGTTCGCGCAATACCGGCTGTGGCTGGCGGCAGGGACCACCGATGTCGACGTCTATCAGACCGACGTGGTCTGGGCGCCGCAGCTGGCCGAATATTTCGTCGACCTGACCGAACCTGCGAAAGATCTGGTGGGGCAGCATTTTCCCTCGGTCATCGAAAGCCAGACCGCCGGCGGCAAGCTGGTGGCGCTGCCGATCTTTACCGATGCGCCGGCGCTGTTCTATCGCAGCGACCTTCTGGAAAAATACGGCAAGGAAGTGCCCAAGACCTGGGTCGAGCTGAAAGAGACCGCGCAGGTCATTCAGGACGGCGAGCGCGCCGCCGGACAGGCCGATATCTGGGGCTATGTCTGGCAGGGCAGCGCCTATGAGGGGCTGACCTGCAACGCGCTGGAATGGATCAAGTCCTATGGCGGCGGTCAGATCATCGACCCGGATGGCACCATCACCGTGAACAACCCGCAGGCGGTCGCGGCGCTGGACGAGGCGAAATCCTGGATCGGCACCATCTCGCCCCCGGGCGTGCTGTCGCACAAGGAAGAGGACGCGCGCGGCGTCTGGCAGACGGGCAACGCCGTCTTTATGCGCAACTGGCCCTATGCCTATGGGCTGAGTGCCGGCGATGACAGCGCCGTCAAGGGCAAGTTCGAGGTGGCGCCGCTGCCCGCCGGCACCGCCGAGGGCGGCTCGGCCGCGACGCTGGGCGGCTGGAACGTCGCGGTGTCCAAGTTCTCGACCAAACAAGAGGCCGCGACCGATCTGGTGCTGTACCTCGCCTCGGCCGAGGCGCAGAAGATGCGCGCGCTGATGGACAGCCACCTGCCGACGGTGGTGGCGCTGTATGACGACCCCGAGATTGCTGCGGCCGTGCCACTGATCCCGCGCTGGAAGGACATCTTCGCCAATGCCGTGCCGCGTCCCTCGGGGCCGACCAAGGGCAAGTATAACGAGGTGTCGGCCAAGTTCTGGTCGGCGGTGCATGACACGCTGTCGGGCACCGGCACCGCAGCCGAGAACCTTGAGGTTCTTGAGCTTGACCTGACCGATATCGAAGGCTCCGGCTGGTAATTCCCCCTGCCTCAGGCGGGCTGGCGAAATTTCGCGCCAGCCCCAACCCCCGGCCCATCAGGCCCGTTGAGGAGTTTCACCCATGACTGACCGTATCGCGGGCCGCGCCAGCGGTCCCAGCCTGCGGCAGCGTCGGCAAAGGGCGGCTTTCTGGTTTCTGGCCCCCATGCTTTTCGCGCTGTTTCTGGTCGCGGCCTGGCCGCTTGGACGCACGATCTGGTTTTCGCTGACCAATACCACGCTGTCGAACCTGTATGGCGGCGAATGGATCGGCTTTGACAATTATCTTTCCATGCGCACGCTCAGCTCGGGCAAGGTGGTCTGGCGCGGCACGCTGGTCGATCCGGCGTGGTGGAACGCGGTGTGGAACACCATCCGCTTTTCCTTTGTCTCGGTGTTTTTCGAGACCTGTCTGGGTCTGATCGTGGCGCTGGTCTTGAATGCCGAATTCAAGGGCCGGGCCTTCGTGCGCGCCGCGATCCTGATCCCCTGGGCGATCCCGACCATCGTTTCGGCCAAGATGTGGGCATGGATGCTGAACGACCAGTTCGGGATCCTGAACGACATCGGCATGAGCCTTGGCCTGCTGAGCCAGAAGGTGGCATGGACCGCCAGCCCCGACACCGCGATGACGGCGGTGCTGATCGTCGATATCTGGAAGACCACGCCCTTTATGGCGCTGCTGATCCTTGCCGGATTGCAGATGGTGCCGCGCGACATCTACGAGGCGGCAAAGATCGACGGCATCAATCCGGTCAAGGTGTTTTTCCGCGTCACGCTGCCGCTGATCAAGCCGGCGCTGATGGTCGCGGTCATCTTCCGCATGCTGGACGCGCTGCGCATCTTCGATCTGGTCTATGTGCTGACGCCCAATTCGACGGCGACCAAGACCATGTCCGTCATCAGCCGTGAAAACATGATCGATTTCGACAAGTTCGCCTATGGCGCCGCGCAATCGACGCTGCTGTTCGCCATCATCGCCGTGTTCGTCAGCCTGTATATCTGGCTGGGCCGCGTCGATCTGTCGGGGGAGGACTCGAAATGACCCGGCACAAGCTGCTTAAAGACATCGGCTTTTATGCGCTGGTGGTGGTGATCGTCGTTTTCTCGGTGTTTCCGTTCTATTACGCCATCGTCACCAGCTTTACCTCGGGCACCGCGCTGTTTCAGGTGAACTACTGGCCGGAGACGCTGGATCTCAGCAATTACAAGGCTGTGCTGGGCAGCAAGAACTTTCTCTATTCCATCGCCAACTCGCTGATTATCGCGACGGCGACGGTTGCATTCTCGCTGCTGTTGGGGGTCACGGCCTCTTATGCGCTGGCGAGAGTGCGGTTCCGCGGGCGCGGCCTTTTGCTCATGACGATTCTGGCGGTCTCGATGTTTCCGCAGATCGCCGTGCTCGCGGGACTTTTTGAACTGGTCCGCTTTCTGGGCATCTTCAACACCCATTGGGCGATGATCCTCAGCTACACGATCTTTACGCTGCCCTTTACGGTCTGGGTGCTGACCACCTTCATGCGCGACCTGCCTGTCGAGATCGAGGAAGCCGCCATCGTCGATGGCGCCACCCCCTGGATCATCATCACGCAAGTTTTCCTGCCGCTTTTGTGGCCGGCGATGGTGACCACGGGCCTGCTGGCATTCATCGGGGCGTGGAACGAATTCCTGTTCGCGCTGACATTCACCAGCACGGAATCCATGCGCACGGTGCCGGTCGCGATCGGCCTGCTGTCCGGCGCCTCGGCGCAAGAGGTTCCCTGGGGCCCGATCATGGCGGCATCCGTTATCGTGACCGTGCCGCTGATCGTCCTCGTCCTTATTTTCCAACGCAAGATCGTGGCGGGCCTGACCGCCGGCGGCGTGAAAGGTTAAGTCATGGCCAAGATCGAACTGAAGAACGTCACCAAATCCTATGGCGCCGTGAATGTGATCAAGGGCGTCGACCTGGAAATCCGCAAGGGCGAGTTCATGGTCTTTGTCGGCCCCTCGGGCTGCGGCAAGTCCACGCTCTTGCGCCTGATCTCGGGGCTGGAGGAAATCTCGACCGGGGACATGCTGTTCGATGGCGAGCGGGTGAACAACCTCGTGCCCTCGGATCGCGGTATCGCCATGGTTTTCCAAAGCTATGCGCTTTACCCGCATATGAAGGTCTATGACAACATGGCCTTCGGGCTGAAGCTGGCCAAGACCGACAAGGCCGAGGCAGACCGCCGCGTCCGCGAGGCCGCGCGCATGCTGCAGATCGAGCATCTGCTGGACCGGCTGCCCAAGCAGCTCTCTGGCGGCCAGCGCCAGCGCGTGGCCATCGGCCGCGCCATCGTGCGCAATCCGCGCGTCTTCCTGTTCGACGAACCGCTGTCGAACCTCGATGCCGCGCTGCGGGTGGCGACGCGTCTTGAGATCGCCAAGCTGCACCACGACATGGAAAGTGCGACCATGATCTATGTGACCCATGATCAGGTCGAGGCGATGACGCTGGCCGACCGCATCGCGGTTCTGCGCGACGGGCGGCTGGAACAGGTCGGCACCCCGGCCGAGCTGTATGAACGCCCGAATTCGGTCTTTGTGGCCGGCTTCATCGGTAGTCCCAAGATGAACTTCCTGACCGGCGAATTCGCCCATGCCTTTGATTGCTCGACGCTCGGTATCCGCCCCGAGCATATCGACATCGTTCCCGAAGGTACCGGCATGTGGTCGGGCGAGGTGGTCCATGCCGAGGATCTTGGCTCGGACAACTTCCTGTTTCTTGATATCGGGGCGGATGAGCCGGTGCTGGTGCGCCAGCCGGGCAAGCTGGGGACCGAGTTGGGCAGCCGCCTGACGATCCGGCCGCGCGACGGGCATCTGCACCGTTTCGATGCCAATGACGCGCCGATCCGCTGACCCATACCAACCGTCCCGCATGCGGGACAAGCAGGAGCATGAAATGACAATCCGTGTCACCGTCTGGGGCGAGAACGTCCACGAGCAGGAAAACGCAATCGTCGCCGGGATCTATCCCAAGGGCATGCACACCACCATCGCCGACGCGCTGAACCGCGACAGCGGCGTTTCCGCCAGCACCGTCGTCATGCAGGACGCCGATCACGGCATCACCCCCGAAAAGCTGGCTGAAACCGACGTGCTGATCTGGTGGGGCCACAAGGCCCATGGCGAGGTCAGCGACGTCGTGGTCGAGCGCGTCGCCAATGCCGTCTGGTCGGGTATGGGCGTGATCTTCCTGCATTCGGCGCATTTCTCGAAACCCTTCAAGCGGCTGATGGGCACGCCCTGCAATCTCAGCTGGCGCGAGGCGGGCGAACGCGAGCGGCTGTGGCTGACCTCGCGCAACCACCCCATCGCCGCCGGCCTGCCCGATCATTTCGAGCTGGAAAACGAGGAAATGTATGGCGAGCCCTTTGGCGTGCCCGAACCCCTCGAGACCGTCTTCGTCAGCTGGTTCGCCGGCGGCGAGGTGTTCCGTTCCGGGCTGACCTACAAGCGGGGCGCGGGGAATGTGTTCTATTTCCGCCCCGGGCACGAGACCTATCCGACCTATCACGACGCCAATGTCCAGCGCGTGATCCTGAACGCGGTCAAATGGGCCTATAACCCGGCCGCGCGCATCGCCGATCCGGGCGCTGCCCCGAATGTCCCGGTCGAAAAGGCGCTTGAGCCGATCACCGAGCGCGGCCCGAAACTGCATCAGGACGGCGAAGAGGGGTATCGCTGATGGTGCGGATGCTGATCCTTGGCACGGGCGGGATGGCTGCAAACCATGCCGAGGCCTTTGCCGCGATTCCCGGCGTCGAGGTGGTGGCGGGTGTCGATACCCGCCCCGCCCAGCTGGCCGAGTTCATGGCCACGCACAAGATCCCCAAGGGCTTTGCCTCGATCGAAGAGGCGCTCGCCTGGGGCGAATTCGACGCCGTGACCAATGTGACGCCGGACGGCGCGCATTACCCGACGACCATTCCGCTGCTGGCGGCGGGCAAGCATGTGCTGTGCGAAAAGCCGCTGGCGACCAATGCCGCCCATGCCGAGGCCATGGCCGGGATCGCCGCCAATGCGGGCGTGGTGAACATGGTCAATCTCAGCTATCGCAACGTGCCGGCGCTGCAAAAGGCGGCCAGCATGGTCCGCGAGGGGCAGATCGGCACCGTGCGCCATTTCGAGGCGTCCTATCTGCAAAGCTGGCTGACCCAGCCCGCATGGGGTGACTGGAAGACCGATCCGAAATGGCTGTGGCGGGTCTCGACCGCCCATGGCTCCAAGGGGGTTCTGGGCGATGTCGGCATCCATATTCTTGATTTCGCGACCTTCATCGCCGGGCAGGATGCCGAGGCGGTTTCGTGCCTGCTCAAGACCTTTGACAAGGCGCCGGGCGGCAGGATCGGCGACTATGTGCTGGATGCCAATGACAGCGCGACCATGCAGATCGTGCTGGCCAACGGCGCTCTTGGCACCGTTGCCGCGACCCGCTTTGCCTCGGGCCATCTGAACGATCTGCGCCTGCGCATCTATGGCGATCTGGGCGGGCTTGAGGTCGGCTTCGAGGGCGGCGTCAGCCGGCTGCGCGCCTGCCTGTCGCCGGATCTGGAAACCGCGCTTTGGCACGAGGTCGAAACCCCGCCCGTGCCGACGATCTATCAGCGCTTCATCGCCGCCATTCGCGGCGAAGGGCCGGCTGAGCCTGACTTCGCCCGTGGCGCGGCGCTGCAACTGCTGCTTGACCGTGCCGAGGAATCCTCGGCCGAGTCGGGCCGGATGCTGGCCGTCTAGGGCGTAACCCTTCCGGCGGCGGGCCCTCCCAGCCGCCGCCGGAGCCATTTTTGCATGATGAGGGATACCATGACCCAGACCACCCCCGCGCAGGCGCGCGCCCCCCGGATCCGGCTTGGCATGGTCGGCGGCGGGCAGGGCGCATTCATCGGCGCCGTCCACCGCATCGCCGCCCGCATCGACGGTCAATATGATCTGGTTGCCGG
>JAGPGI010000471.1 GCA_018056045.1 Paracoccus sp. (in: a-proteobacteria) | reverse complement strand
TGCACCGGGACTATGTTCGTCTGCGTAAACCCTGGGAAAGACGTATTTACGAACTCGCCCGTAAGCACTGCGGGGCGAAGAAAGAATGTAAGCGTTCTCTGCCCCCCACCTTCCGCGCGGCATTCTGATCGGTTCATTGGACCGCGATGATTGTTGGGACGGAGTTTCTCCATGGAGTCTGCATTGGAGCTTCTCCCGGCTGGCGGCCGCGGCCGTCGGAACCGGAAGTGGCCGGATGAGGTAAAGGCGCGGATTGTGGCGGAGACGCTGATGCCGGGCGTGACCGTGAATACCGTTGCGCGGCGGCACGGGGTGCCGGCGAACCATGTCTCTTCTTGGCGGACGCTGGCGCGGAAAGGGCGACTGGTGCTGCCTGCTCCTGAAGATCCGGTAGAGTTTGCGGCGCTGTTGCTCGGCCCCGCTGAAGATGCGCCGCGGGCCGATGTCGGTGCCGTGGCCCGGCCGGAGATCGTCGCGGGCGCGGTGGTGATCCGTCTGGAAGCCGGGGCCTCGGCGGAGCGGATTGCCATGGTCGTGCGCGCCCTGGCGGCTACCCCATGATCTTCCCCTCCAACCGCGTGAGGATCATGGTTGCGACCAAACCCGTCGATTTCCGCAAGGGGCATGATGGCCTGGCTGCACTGGTGTCGTCGGTGCTGCGCAAGGATCCGTTCACCGGCACGGTGTTCGTGTTCCGCTCGCGCCGGGCGGACAGGCTGAAGCTTTTGTATTGGGACGGCACCGGTCTGGTAATGGCTTACAAGCGGCTGGAGGATACAACCTTTACCTGGCCGGCCGTCAAGGACGGGATCATGGCGCTGAACCATGCCCAGTTTGAGGCGCTGTTTGCCGGGCTCGACTGGCGCAAGGTCAAAGCTCTGGAAACCCGCCCCCCTGCTGCGGCAGAATGAATCAGTTGTCTGATTTTCCATGTTTTTGCCGGAGATCCTTGATAAAATCAGAGCATGTTCGCAGCCTCTGTTCTCGATCTTTCCGCCATTCCCAACGCGCAGCGCGCGGCGGTTCAGGCGTTGCTGGAAGAGGTGGCGGCTCTCAAGGACATCACTAGACGCCAGGAGCACCTGATCGCCGAGCTGAACCATGCCCTGCATGGCAAGCGGTCGGAAAAGCTGACCGAGGATGAGCGGCAGCTGGCTTTCGAGGACCTGTCCATTGCGTTGGCCGAGGTCGAGGCTTCGAGGGAAACGCAGGCCACCAGGGCGGGCAAGGGGGCGACCAGGCCCGCGCCGAAGCGCAATATCGGCAACCTGCCGGCTGCACTGCCGCGTATCGAAGAAGTCATCGAGCCCGCCAGCCTGATCTGCCCCTGCGGCTGCGGCATCATGCACAAGATCGGTGAAGACCGCAGCGAGCGGCTGGACATCGTGCCTGCCCAGCTGCGCGTCATCGTCACCGTCCGCCCGAAATATGCCTGCCGGTCCTGCACCGACGGCGTCACTCAGGCACCAGCACCCTCCCGCCTGATCACGGGCGGGCTGCCGACCGAGGCGACGCTCGCCCATGTGCTGGTCAGCAAGTATGCGGACCATCTGCCGTTGTATAGACAGAGCCAGATCCTGGCGCGGGCGGGCCTTGATCTGCACCGCGCCGTTCTGGCCGATTGGGTGGGCAAGGCCGCATTCCATCTGACGCCGGTGGTGGATCGGCTGGCCGAGCATCTCAAACGGTCGGGCAAGCTGTTCATGGACGAAACGACGGCCCCGGTGCTGGACCCGGGGCGCGGGACGACAAAAACCGGATATCTCTGGGCACTGGCGCGCGATGACCGGCCCTGGGGCGGCGAGGACCCGCCCGGCGTGGTCTACTTCTATGCCCCCGGCCGCGCGGGCGAGAATGCCGAGACCTTCCTGACCGGCTTCGATGGCATTCTGCAAATCGACGGTTACACAGGCTATAACCGGCTGACCAAACCCTCGCGCAAGGGCGGTGCCCCCATTCGGGTCGCGCATTGCTGGGCGCATGCAAGGCGCAAACTAAAGGAAGTCTTCGACCGCGATGGCTCCGACATCGCTGCTGAGGGGCTGCGCCGCATCGCCGAGTTCTACGCCGTCGAGGCCGACATCCGCGGTGTCTCGCCCGGCCAGCGCCTCTCGGCCCGCCAAGCCCGCACCGCACCGCTGGTGGCAGCCTTCGGCGGCTGGCTGCAGGCGCAACGCCGAAAGATCTCCACCAAATCCCGGTTGGGCGAAAAACTCACCTACATCCATAACCACTGGGAAGGGCTGCAAGCCTTCCTGACCGACGGGCGCATCGAGATCGACTCCAACAGGGTCGAAAATCTGATCCGCCCCATCACCCTCAATCGCAAGAATGCGCTCTTCGCAGGTCACGACGAAGGCGGCGTTGCTTGGGGCCGCATCGCCTCGTTGATCGAGACCTGCAAGATCAACGGCATTGAGCCCTTTGCCTATCTGAAGGCCACCCTCACGGCGATCGCCACCGGCCATCCACAAAGCCGCCTCGATGACCTGCTACCGTGGAACTTCAAGCCGTCAAGCTAAGTCGACAGTGGGGGCCAGCGACCGCTTACACCTTTTCTGGCTAACGGATGCGCAGATGGCGCGCCTTGAGCCCTTCTTCCCGAAGTCCCACGGCAAACCGCGCGTCGATGACC
>JAGPGI010000096.1 GCA_018056045.1 Paracoccus sp. (in: a-proteobacteria) | reverse complement strand
CGGCACTGGCAGCCGGGGGCGCGGCGGGGGGCGCGGCCGGGGGCGCGACCGGTGCCGGCGTGCTGGTAGAGGGCATGGCCGGGGTAGTTGCCGCGCCGGGGGCGGGGGCCGCAGGGGCAGTCGTTGCCGGTGCCGTCACCGCCGGGGTCGTCGCCTCGGCCGGGGTCGGGGTCGGCGCCGGGGTGGCGGGCTTGGCGGGGGCGGGCTTCGGCTGTGTCTTGGGTTTCGGCGGCGCCGACGAAGCGCGGGTCTGCGCCTTGGGCATGGTGTCGGTGGCGGCGGCGCAGCCGGTCAGGCGCTGGCTGCCGACGCGCAGCTTGGCGGTGAAGGGCGTCTTGACATCGCCCGCCTCGCAGGCGGCGGCCTGAATGTTCAGCGAGAACACCGAACCGTTCATGGTGCCGACGAATTCGACGCCCTTGGCATAGGTCATGCGGCGCACGGTGACGCCCACCGATTTCGCGCCGGGCCGTTCATAGACGGCGTTCTTGTCGGCGGCGGTGACCGTCCAGCCCGGGCCTGCGGCGCGGAACATGGCGACGGCCATGGTGCTGGCTTCGGCGGTCGATACGGGGACGATCTCGGCGCCGGTCTCGATCGGCTGCTCCAGCGGCGAGACGCCGGGCGGGCCGACATGGCCTTTGGCCGCGGGCTCGGCGTCCTTCTGGAACGGCAATTCGCTGCAGGCGGCAAGAGCCACAGTCATGGAGAGAACGGCGAAAGCCGAACGGAATTTCATCTGCTCTGTCCCGGTTCCTTGGTTTTGCTTGTGGATATTCGCTACACAAACCCCATGACATGGGCAAGCAAAGACAGGCCGGACCCGCAGGAAAGCCGCGACATGCGCGAATTATCGCACGGTTTTCAGCAGTTCGGGACGTTGACGGCCAGCCCGCCCAGCGAGGTTTCCTTGTATTTCTCGCTCATGTCGGCGCCGGTCTGGCGCATGGTCTCGATGGCCGAGTCCAGGGGCACGAAATGATTGCCGTCGCCGCGCAGCGCGAGGCTGGCGGCCGAGACCGCCTTGATCGCGCCCAGCCCGTTTCGTTCGATGCAGGGCACCTGCACCAGCCCTTTGACCGGGTCGCAGGTCATGCCAAGGTGATGCTCCAGCGCGATTTCGGCCGCGTTTTCGACCTGTTGCGGGCTGCCGCCCAGAACGGCGCAAAGCCCTGCCGCGGCCATGGCGCTGGCCGAGCCGACCTCGGCCTGACAGCCGCATTCCGCCCCCGAGATGCTGGCATTGTGCTTGATCAGCCCGCCCACCGCCGAGGCGGTCAGCAGGAAATCGTCCAACTGGCGTTCGGATGCGCCGGGGACATGGTCCAGCCAATAGCGGATGACGGCCGGCACCACGCCCGCCGCGCCATTGGTGGGGGCGGTCACCACCTGCCCGCCAGCGGCGTTTTCCTCGTTCACGGCCATGGCATACATGGACATCCAGTCGTTGATGACATGGGGCGCGGTCAGGTTCATCCCGGCCTCGGCCTTCAGTGCGGCATGGATGCCGGCGGCGCGGCGCCTGATCGACAGTCCGCCGGGCAGGATGCCCCCGGTCGCGATGCCGCGATCCATGCAGTCGCGCATCACCTGCCAGATATGGTGGATGCCGGCCGAAATCTCGGGGTCAGAGCGAAAGACGCGCTCATTCTCGCGCTTCATGGCGGCGATGGATTTGCCCGAATGCTCGGCCATGCTCAGCATCTCGGCGGCGCTGGCAAAGGGATGGGGCACCTTGGGCGAGGCATCGGTGCGGGTGTCGTCGCCGCGCGCGGCCAGCTCGGCCTCGGTCAGGACGAAGCCGCCGCCGATGGAGTAATAGGTCTGCTGATAGATCACGTCGCCCTGCGCGTCGGTGGCCATCAGCACCATGCCATTCGCATGCCCCGGCAGCGCCCGGTCAAAGTCGAAGATCAGGTCGCGCGCCGGGTCGAAGGCCAGATCCCCCAGCCCCTCGGGCGACAGGGTCCTGGTGTCGCGGTTCTCGGCCAGCACGGCCTCGGCGGCCTCGGCATTCATGGTCTCGGGCAGGAAGCCGGCCAGCCCCAGAATGGTGGCGCGGTCGGTCGCGTGGCCCTTGCCGGTAAAGGCCAGGCTGCCATGCAGGCTGGCGCGCAGGCCATGGGCGCGAAACGGCTGGGCGCGCAGCGAATCCAGAAACCGCCCGCCCGCCACCATTGGCCCCATCGTATGCGAGGACGAAGGCCCGACGCCGATCTTGAAGATGTCGAAAACCGAAAGAAACATGATGCGGCTCCCTCAGGGGTCAATGGGCAAGGATCGGTGGCTCGGGACCAGTCTAGCCGCGGTGCCGCCACCCGACCAGAGCGGCTGCGACGCGGACGGCGCAGCGATGCGACATTTGACGAGTCGCAATCTGCACGTTATTTGGGCATATCGCATAAAATAGCGGCAGGTTCCAGCGTCAGCCCTCTGCCTTTGCAGTGAGCCGTCGCGGCATTCTTTCGCATTCCGCACCCTCGGCCTACGAGTTCCCTATGACATTGCCTGACCCCATCACCCTTGGCAGCACGCGGCTTGGCCCGCCGGTTTTTCTGGCCCCCATGGCGGGAATCACCGACCTGCCGTTTCGCCGCGCGGTTGCGCGTCACGGCGGCGCCGGGCTGATGGTCAGCGAGATGGTCGCCTCGACCGAGATGGTGACGCCGCGCCCCTCGACCCGCGCCGCCGTCCGCGCCAAGGCCCTGACCGAAGGCACGTTGCCGGTCAGCGTCCAGATCGCCGGGCGCGAGGCCGGCGCCATGGCCGAGACCGCGCGCATCGTCGCCGGGATGGGCGCGCGCATCGTCGATATCAACATGGGCTGCCCTGCCAAGAAGGTCACGGGCGGGCTGTCGGGCGCGGCCTTGATGCGCGATCTCGACCATGCGCTGGGTCTGGTCGAGGCGGTGGTCGCCGCCGTCCCCGACCTGCCGGTGACGCTGAAGATGCGGCTGGGCTGGGACCATGATTGCCTGAACGCGCCGGAACTGGCCGCGCGCGCGGCCGGGGCAGGTGTGCAGATGCTGACCGTCCATGGCCGGACGCGGGCGCAGTTCTATACCGGGCAGGCCGACTGGCGCGCCATCCGCGCGGTCGCGAACCTGCCCGGCCGCCCGCCTCTGGTGGCCAATGGCGATGTGATTGACGCGGCCTCGGCCCGCGCGGCGCTGGAGCAGTCGGGGGCCGAGGCGGTGATGGTCGGGCGCGGCGCGCAGGGCGCGCCGTGGAAGCTGGCCGAGATCGCGCATGCGCTTTGGGGCACGCCCGCACCGCAGGTGCCGCAAGGCGCGGCACTGGCCGAGGCCGTGGCCGAGCATTACGAGGATATCATGTCGCTTTACGGCCGCGAACTGGGCCTGCGCGTCGCCCGCAAGCATCTGGGCTGGTATGCCGAGGCGAATGGCGCCCCGAACCGCGCCGAATTGCTGCGCGCCGCCACGCCCGAGGCGACGCTGGAGGCGATCCGCGCCGGCTTTGCCGATGCAGGCTCTGCCATGGTTGCGCCATGACCGCCCGCGCCCGGCCGGCCCAGGACCCCGACCCCGATGTTGAAAGCCGCACCGGCTTTCATCCCGCCGTGGTCGGGCCGAACTGGTCGGCGCTGCCCTTGCCTGCGGTGATTTTGGACAGTCAGGGCCGCATTGCCGCCCTGAACGATCTGGCCGAGGCCTTTCTGAATATCTCGGCCCGCTCCTCGGTGGGGCTGGCGATCGAGGGCGCCGAGATGGCCAAGCGGCTGCGCGTGGTGCCGTCTCTGGGCGCCATCCTCGACCGCGTCCGCGAGGGGCATGAGGCGCAGACCCGTGCCGGCGTCCGCTTCGAGATCGGCGACCGCTCGGGCGGGCATAGCGACCGCTATGCCACGCTGCATGCCGGTCCCGCGCCCAGCCCGGCCGGGGGCACCGTCATCCTGATCGCCCCGCAGGAGGGCGGCGGCCGGCTGGGGCGGGGGCAGGCGGCGCGCTCGGCGGCGCGGGCGGCCATCGGCATGTCCGAAATGCTGGCGCATGAGATCAAGAACCCGCTGGCTGGCATTCGTGGCGCCGCGCAACTGATCGGCATGAACCTGCGCCCCGAGGACAAGGATCTGGCCGAACTGATCGTGGCGGAATCGCGCCGCATCGTGGAACTGCTCGATCAGGTGGAACGCTTTGGCGATACCTCGGCGCCGCGGCTGGCGGCGGTGAATATCCATGACGTGCTGGAACGGGTGCGCCGCTCGGCCGATGTGGGTTTCGGCAAGGGGCTGGACATCCTGCCCGATTACGACCCCTCGTTGCCGCCGGCGCTGATTGATGCCGACCAGCTGGTGCAGGTCTGCCTGAATCTGGTCAAGAACGCCGCCGAGGCGATCCATCGCGCCGGGCGCAGGACCGGCACCATCCGCATCCACACATTCTATGACGGCGCCCTGCGCCTTGCCCCCAGCGAGGCCGAACCGCAGGGCCGCAGCCTGCCCCTGCAGATCGAGATCGAGGATGACGGACCCGGCATTCCCGACAGCCTTGTCGCCGAGGTCTTTGAACCCTTCGTCTCCGGGCGCGAGAACGGCACCGGGCTGGGGCTGGCGCTGGTCTCGAAGATCATCGCCGACCACGGCGCCTGGATCGCGCTGGAATCGCGCCCCGGCCGCACCGTTTTCCGCCTTTCCCTGCCCAAAGCCTGAGGTATCCCATGGACGGCACCGTTCTGATCGCTGACGACGACCGCACCATCCGCACCGTGCTGACGCAGGCCCTGACCCGCGCCGGCTGCCGGGTCCATGCCACCGGCTCGCTGGCGCAGCTCTCGCGCTGGGTCGAGGAGGGGCGCGGCGATCTGGTCATCACCGATGTGATGATGCCCGATGGCAATGGCATCGACATGATCCCGGCGATCCGCAGCGCCCGGCCGGACCTGCCGGTGATCGTGATCTCGGCGCAGAACACCATCGTCACCGCCATCCGCGCGACCGAGGCGGCGGCCTTTGAATACCTGCCCAAGCCCTTTGACCTGCCCGACCTGATGAGCAGCGCCGGGCAGGCGCTGTCGCGCCGGGTGCGCAAGACCGAGCCGCCGCCGGCTCCGGCCGCGTCCGTGCCCGAGGATGTGACCGACCCGACCCTGCCGCTGATCGGCCATGCCCCGGCCATGCAGAACCTGTTTCGCATGGTGGCGCGGGTGCTGAATGCCGATCTGCCGGTGATGATCGCGGGCGAGGCGGGGGTCGGCAAGACCGTCGTCGCGCGCTCGTTCCATGACCTGTCGGACCGGCGCGAGGCGGGCTTCGTGGTGCTGACCTCGGCCGATCTGTCCGAGGAGGCCATTCACCGCGCCGGCGAGCGCGCCTTGGGCGGCACATTGCTGGTCGAGGACCCGGCCGGGTTCGACAGCGCCGCGCAGGCCCGGCTGATCGGCATGGTCGAGGCCTGGGAAACCGGGCCGAGCCGGCACCAGATGCCGCGCCTCGTCTCGACCACCGGCCCCGATCCGCAGGTCGATGTCGCCGCCGGGCGGCTGCGCGCCGATCTCTATTATCGCCTTGCCGGGGTCACCATCACCGTGCCGCCGCTGCGGGCCCGCGTCGATGACATCCCGCCCTTGGCACGCCACCTGCTGGCGCGCGCCGCCGCGCAGGGCCTGCCGCAGCGCGTGCTGGCCGAGGGCGCGGTGGCGCTGATCCGTGCCCATGCCTTTCCCGGCAATGTGCGCGAGCTGGAAAACCTGATGCGCCGGCTGGCGCTGACCGCCGCCGGGGCCGAGATATCCGAGGCCGAGATGCGCAGCGCGCTGGCGGAATCGGCGCCCCGGACCGCGCCGCCGCCCGCGCCCTCGGGGGCGGCGCGCCCGGCTCTGCCGCCCTCTGCCGCTTCCCCCGCAGGCGCGGCGCCGGCCATGTTGGCAACTGAGCCGGGCAATATGCGGCTGGGGCAATCGGTGGAAATGCATCTGCAGCGCTATTTCGACCTGCATGGCGACCATCTGCCGCCGCCCGGCCTTTACGACCGCATCCTGCGCGAGATCGAAAAGCCGCTGCTTGAACTGGCGCTGGATGCCACCGGCGGTAACCAGCTGCGCTGCGCCGATCTTTTGGGCATCAATCGCAATACGTTGCGCAAGAAACTGACCGATCTGAATATCGAAGTGACAAGGCGCCGCAAACTGATGTAAAACGGCCACAGATGGCCGCGCGAGAGTCGCGCAGCGGCCACAGGAGAGCCGCGGCACAGCGGCTGAAACGTGGGGTCGGACGAGTTGGCGGGGACACTGTCCAGAGGAACATGGGAGCGCGTGGCGCGGCTGCGGCGCAAGCGCGGCTATCGCAACGCGGCAACCTTGGGGCTGGTTCTGCTGGGGCCGGTGCTGGCCGCGCTGACATTCATCGTCATGGGACCGCTGGCCGATGCCGGCGCCGGCGGGGCCATGCTGCGGCTGGTGGTGCTGGTCGACCTGCTTTACCTGATCGTGCTGACCGGGCTGGTGGCGGCGCGGGTGGTGCGCATCGTCGCGGCGCGGCGCAAATCCGCCGTCGGCTCGCGGCTGCATCTGCGGCTTGTGGGCGTTTTCGCCACCATCGCGCTGGTGCCGACGGTGCTGGTGGCGCTGTTTGCGGGGCTGACGCTCAGCATCGGGCTTGAGGGCTGGTTCTCGAACCGGGTGCAGCAGGTGGTCTCGACCTCGCTGTCGGCGGCCGAAGCCTATCAGGAGGAACACCGCCGCGACCTGACCAATGACGCCAAGCTCCTGGCCGGGGCGCTGGCCGATGCGGCGCGCAAAAGCCCGATCCTTGACGACGGCATGATGCGCGAATGGCTTGAGCAGGGGCAGGCGCTGATCCAGCGCGGCCTGCGCGAGGCCTATGTGATCGACGGGCGCGGCAATATCCGGGCGCGCGGCGAGCGCAGCTATCAGTTCTGGTATGAGCAGCCGACGCAGGCGCAGTTCGATCAGGTCACCGCCACCGGGCTGGTGCTGATCGAGGACTGGCAGAACAACGAATTCCGCGCGCTGGTGCCGCTGCCGCCGATGGCCGACCGCTATCTTTACGTCACCCGCGATGTCGATGGCGGCCTGCTCGGGCTTTTGGACGACACCCGCCAGACGGTGGGCGAATATCAGCGGCTGGAACAGGAACGCGGCCGGGTGCTGCTGGAGTTTTCGCTGTTCTATCTGGGCTTTGCGCTGCTTCTTGTAGCGGCGGCGATGTGGTTGGGCCTGTGGTTCGCCGACCGCCTGTCGCGCCCGATCGGGCGGCTGGCCGAGGCCTCGGAACAGGTCGGCAAGGGCAATCTGGACCTGCAGATCCCCGAACCCGATACCGGCGACGAGATCCAGACCCTTGGCGAAAGCTTCAATCGCATGACCCGGCAGCTGAAACAGCAGCGTGTCGAACTGGTCGAAAGCTATCGCGCCGCCGATGACCAGCGGCGGTTGTTCGATTCGGTGCTGTCTTCGGTCACCTCCGGGGTGATCGGGCTGGATGCGGCGGGCGAGATCGACTTTCTGAACCGCTCGGCCACGCGACTTTTGGGGCTGGACCCGGCGCGCGACCATGACCGGCTGCTGGCCGAGGCGGTGCCGGAATTTGCGCCGCTCTTCGACCGGCTGCACCAGTCGGTCAATGAATGGGTGCAGGACGAGATCCGCCTGAACCGCGAGGGCCGCGTCGAAAGCCTGCTGGTGCGCATGGCGATCCGGCGCGGCGCGGCAGGGGGGCTTGAAGGCTATGTGGTCGCGCTGGACGACGTGACCGATCTGGTCTCGGCGCAGCGCATGGCGGCATGGGGCGATGTCGCCCGCCGCGTCGCCCATGAAATCAAGAACCCGCTGACCCCGATCCAGCTTTCGGCCGAGCGCCTGAAGCGCAAGTTCGGCCCCATCGCCGGCGACGAGCGCGAGGCGCTCGAGCAATATACCGAAGTCATCATCCGCCAGACCAACGACCTGCGCCGGATCGTGGACGAGTTCTCGCGCTTTGCCCGCATGCCCGAACCCGACCGCAAGGAAACCGACATCGCGAAGCTCCTGCGCGACAGCGAGCTGATGCAGCGCGACGCGTTGCAGGGTGCGCTGGTCACCGAGATCCCGGACGAGCCGGTGATCGTCGATGCCGATGCCGGCATGATGCGGCAGGTCTTCACCAACCTGCTGAAGAATGCCGGCGAAGCCATCGACGAGCTGCGCGCGACCCCGCCCGAAGGCTGGCAGGCGCAGGTCCGCGTCGAGATGCGCGTTGCCCCCGATGCGGTGACCATCCGCATCATCGACAACGGCCCCGGCCTGCCCAAGGACCGGACCCGGCTGTTTGAACCTTACGTGACCATGAAACCCGGTGGGACAGGTCTTGGCCTGCCCATCGTCAAGAAGATTATCGAAGAGCATGGCGGCAGCCTGTTGTTGACCGATGCCCCCGGTCAGCAGGGTGCCATGGCCGAAATCCGACTGCCGCGCGAGCGTCAGCCGGTGCGCTTGCCGGTCCGCCGCCAGAAACTGGATCAGGAAACTGTGAAATGAGTGATATT
>JAGPGI010000470.1 GCA_018056045.1 Paracoccus sp. (in: a-proteobacteria) | reverse complement strand
CGCCACCCGCGATGGGTCGGGCGCGATGGCCAGCGCCAGATCATGTGCTGGGCGCCCGGCCTGCGCGATCACGTCGATTTCGCCTCGCGCGTGGCGCTTTTGGCGCAGCGCGCCTGGGCGGCCTGCCGCGCGGATCAGCTCAGGCAGGGCATCCAGCCGGTCCGCGCCGAGCTGATTCTGGCACTGCCGCTGGTGCTGGGCTTTTATCCGGGCATGCGGGACAATTTCGCCGCCGCTGCCGGACGGCTGAAATTCGACGGCATGGTCTCGGTGCAATTGATCTTTGGCGAACATGCGGTGGGTTTTGCCGCGATCGAGCGGGCCGAAAAGACGCTCAACCAGAACGGCGCGCATCATATCTATGTCGCCGCCGCCGATACGCTGGTGGCGCCGATGATCCTTGACCTGCTTGCGACGCAGGGCGGGCTGCGCGACCGCCACAATCCGTGGAACCCCGTCCCCTCGGAGGCCGCCGTCTGCATGCTGGTCACCACGGGCGAGCCCCATAACGACCGGCGGCCGCGCGTCACCGCCCATGCCTCGCGGATCGAGGATTTCCCCGGCGAGACCGACAGCCAGACCGCCGCCGGCGACGCCCTGCTCGAGGCGGCGCGCGACAGTCTGGCACAGGCCGACGGCTATGCGCGGATCGTCTCGGATGCCTCGGGCGGGCGCTGGCGGGCCGAGGAACTGGGGCGGGTGATCTCGGGGCTGGCGCCACGCGCGGCAAATGTGCCGGTGCTGACCGCAGCACGGGCGGTCGGTGATGTCGGCGCGGCCAGCGCGCTGCTCTCGATTATCGCGGCGATTTCGGCCGGGCCGGGGGCCAGCCTGATCCTCGCCAGCGAACGCAGCGGCAGCCGACGCACGGCGATCGCCATCTCGGGCCGCCGCGGCGGCGCCATGGGGCTGATGCCGCCCCTGGCCGCCGAGGCCCCGCAGCGCTGACCCGCCACACCCCCGCCGGCGCCAATCAAAAAGGCACGGACCGGGAGGTCCGTGCCAGCACCGCGTAACAGGGGGCACGACGCCCCCCACCACCTGCCCGCTCAGAGCAGGAAGTCATTGATATCCAGCTGTGCCTTTTCCATGTCCTTGAACACGATGACGGTGTCGCTCGACAGGGCCAGAACCAGATTGTCACCAACCTGCTGGGCGGCGCCGATCGCCAGACGCACCTGCGCGGCGCTGAAATCGTCCAGCTCGATGCGGTCCACACCATTCTGGAAGTCGGTGATGACGTCACGGCCATCGCCGCGCTCGAATTCGAAGACGTCGGCCTCGGCGCCGCCGGTCAGCACGTCGTTGCCCAGCCCGCCATCCAGCGAATCGCGGCCGGCGCCGCCGCTGACGAAGTCGTTGCCGTTGTCGCCGTCCAGTTCGTCATTGCCATCGTTGCCCAGCACCCAATCATTGCCGTCGCCGCCTTCGACATCGTCATTGCCGGCACCACCGAACATCGAGTCGTTGCCGAACGAACCTTCCAGCTCGTCGCTGCCGTTGCCGCCATTCAGCAGGTCGTCCTGATGGCCGCCATTCATGTAGTCGTTGCCGTCGCCGCCATCGATCGTGTCGTTGCCGTTCGCGCCCCAAATCCGGTCATTGCCGCCAAAACCGAGGATCCGGTCATTGCCGGCCATGCCGTTCATGGCATCGGCGAAGCTGGTGCCCAGAAGTTGCTCCGACAGGTTCGTTCCGAGTCTGTAAGCCATTGCGATAATTCCTTTTCATATGGACGACGGGTCTGCCGCACTGCAGGCCGCCGAGATTTGCCACGGCGATCTGTGCGCCGCGAATTCGATGCAGGACATTTGCCACACAGGACCTGACAGCGTTCTGACCCGGACTGTCAGCAAGCTGTCAGGTCCGTCACATTCACCAGATTCGGCACCGCATACCGGCAAAAACCCGCCGATCGCGCCCGAGCCGGCCTGTCAGCCTGCTGTCAGCGACACTGCTTTATATGACCCCGCCATGGAAAAGCTGACACTTCTGACCCTCGCGCTGCTGATCGCCCCTGTTTCTGCGGGCGGGCAGGCGCAGATTCCGCCCGATTTCGAACTTGCCCGCGACGCGGTCGAGCGTGGCGAGATCCTGCCCCTTGCCGAAGTCCTGTCGCGGCTGCAAGAATCCCATCCCGGCCGGGTGATCGAGGTCGAGCTGGAATACAGCGACAATATCCTCGTTTATGAGGTCGAACTGGTGACCGATGACGGCCGCCTGATCGAAGTGGAAATGAACGCCGCTACCGGCGCATTCATAAAGATGGATGAGGAAGACTGATGCGTGCCCTGATCGTCGAGGATGATCCCCGAATCGCCTCGGATCTTGACCGCGCCCTGTCGGCGGCGGGTTTTCTGATCGAACTTGCCACGGACGGGGAAACCGCATGGTTCCGGGGCGGAACGGAAAATTACGACCTGATCGTTCTGGACCTGAACCTGCCGCGCCTTGACGGGCTGACCATCCTGAAACGCTGGCGCAGCGAGGGCTGCGAAAGCCCGGTGCTGATCCTGACCGCGCGCGGCGCCTGGGCCGAGCGCGTCGAGGGCATCGACGCCGGCGCCGATGACTACCTGCCCAAGCCCTTCCGCATGGAAGAGCTGATCGCCCGCGCCCGCGCGCTGGTCCGCCGCGCCGGCGGGCG
>JAGPGI010000095.1 GCA_018056045.1 Paracoccus sp. (in: a-proteobacteria) | reverse complement strand
CAAATCCAAGGCAGATGAGGGCAAAAAGCGGCCAGATCGTGAAGAAAAGCACCTGAGAGGTTCACCCCGATATACACCGGCCCGGCCATTCGGCAGGCTCATGATGGCCGATCATTAACCCAGTCGCTGAGGCTTATCAAACAGGCCTATGCCCTTGATCGGGTTCATGAAGGACGGCGCTGGCCCGCCCATATGCTGGATGAGGGCCGAATTCGGGCGCTCGTCGATCCGCGAAAGGATGAAATCCCGATGCCGCCTGCCCCTATCGAGACGCCGGATCAAGCCTGCGATAGACGAAATCGGGCGCGGGGGTGCTGGTTTCTTCGGCGATCAGGCGGTCCACCTCGGGTCGAAAGGGTGAGCGCCGACAGACCGGATCGACGGCGCGGGCGTTTCCGGTCAGCGCCATGGCCTGACAGCGGCAGCCGCCAAAGTCGATCTCGCGGCGCTCGCAGCTTTGACAGGGCTCGGGCAGCCAGTCGGTGCCCCGAAAGGCCGAAAAGGCAGGGCCATTCCATATCTCGGCCAAGGGCGTCTCGCGCGCGTTCTGGAATTTCAGGCCGGGAATGATTTCCGCCGCGTGGCAGGGCAGGACCTTGCCATCGGGGGCGATGTTCAGCCCGGTCGAACCCCAGCCATTCATGCAGGCCTTGGGGAAATCGGCGAAATAGTCGGGGGGCACGAAGTCGATGGCCAGCCGCCCGGCATAGGTTTGCCGTGCCTCGGCCACCACGCGCTTGGCCTGATCGACCTGCGCAAGGGTCGGTTGCAACGCGGCGCGGTTGCGCAGCGCCCAGCCCTGAAACTGCACGCAGGCGACCTCGATCCGCCTTGCGCCCAGATCGGCGGCCAGCGCCAGCGTCGCCGGCAGGTCGCCCAGATTGTGCCGGAGCATGACCGCGTTGATCGTCAGCGGAAAGCCGATGCGGGCGATCTCGGCGGCGACCTGCATCTTTCGGGCGAAACCGCCGGAATAGCCGCCGATCCGGTCGGCGATTTCGGGTCCGGTGCCCTGCAGGGACAGCTGGATATGATCGAGCCCGGCCGCGTCCAGCTCGTCCAGACGCCGGCCGTTCAGGCCGATCCCCGAGGTGATCAGATTGGTATAAAGCCCCGCCTCGCGCGCCGCGCGCACGATCTGGGCCAGATCCGGGCGCGAGGCCGGCTCGCCTCCCGACAGATGCAATTGCAGGACGCCAAGCGCAGCCGCCTCGGCAAAGATGCGTGCCCAATCCGCCGTGTCCATTTCCGCCTGCCGCGCCGTCAGCTCGACAGGGTTCGAGCAATAGGGGCAGGACAGCGGGCAGCGATGGGTCAGTTCGGCCAGCATGGCCAGCGGCGGTGCGGCGGGGGGGCTTGCGTCCTTCATGTCAGATCGACCAGACGCCGGGCGACAAGCCCGTCGAGGAACTCGGCGATATCGGCCGAGACCATCTCGATCGGTGCGTCATAGCGCGCGGCCAGCAGTTGCGAGATTTCCTCAAGGTCGCGCTGCCCGTCCAGCTCGGCCAGCACCGCCTGACCGATCGGGTCCAGCATCAGCGCCACCTCGGGGCCCAGCAGAATCGGCGTGTCGCGCACATGGTCGTGCTGCAGGCGGACCCCGCGCGGCAGGCGGGGGCGGTCGCGCGGTGTCATCGCAAAAGCCCCTCGCCCGGGCGCCAGCCGCCGGGGGGGATCAGTCCCGGCGTCACATAGGCGGCGTAAAGCGCGTCAAGCTGCGCCCACAGCACCTCGGTCTTGAAGACCAGCGCAGCCACGGCCATGTCGGCGCGCTCAGCCGTCGTTGCGTGTTCCAGCACCCAGGACAGGCCAAAGGCCACGTCCTTTGGCGCCTCGTCCAGCCGGTGCCGGAAATAGGCGATGGTGTCGGCATTGGCGAAATCATAATGCCTGAGCAGCCCGGCAATCCGTTCCTCATGGATGGCGGGGGCGAAAAGTTCGGTCAGGCTTGAGGCCACCGCCTGCAGCAGCGGCTGTTCGCGGACATAGCGCAGATAGGCATCGACGGCAAAGCGCGTGGCCGGCAGGACGCCGCGCGCCGAGGCGACGTAATCGGGGTCCAGCCCAACCCCTTCGGCCAGACGCAGCCAGCGCCGAATGCCGCCTTCGCGCCCGGCAGTGCCGTCGTGATCCTCGATCCGCGAGCGCCAGGCGCGGCGCAGGGCGGGGTCCTCGACCCTCGACATGAAGGCCGCGTCCTTCATCGGAATGCGCGACTGGTAGTAATAGCGGTTCACCACCCAGGCCCGGACCTGATCGGGCGTGCAGCCGCCTGAATGCAGCAGCCGGTGAAAGGGGTGCTTGTCGTGATAGCGTTCGGCGCCGACCTGCCGCAGGCGCGCCTCGAGGCTGGTTGCGGGCTGGTCGGTCGGGGTCAGATCGGTGGTGGGCTGAACGGTCACAGGGCGAACTCCATTCCATCCTGGGCGATGCGCCAGCCGGCGGCCTCGGCCATGGCGCGTTCGGGGCCGGCCGGTTGCAGGACCGGGTTGGTGTTGTTGACATGGATAAAGACGCGGCGCGCCAGGGACACATCTGACAATGCGGCCATGCTGCCATCGGGGCCAGACATGGCGATATGGCCCATGCGCGCGCCGGTTTTCGCGCCGGTGCCGGTTTTCGACATTTCGTCATCGCTCCAGACGGTGCCGTCGAAAAGCAGCAGATCGGCGCCGGACAGCATGTCGCACAGTTCGGGCGTCACCCGTGCGCAGCCGGGAATATAGAAGATCTCGCGGCCCTTGCCCTTGATCTGCAGGCCCACGGTCTGCTCGCCGAGCAGATCGGTTTGCACCTCGCCCTGTTCCAGAAACAGGGCGACCTTGCCGGGCACGGCGAATGCCGTCACCTGCAGGCCGGCCAGCGGTTCAAAGGGCTTGTCCAACTGGATCGGCACCTGCCGCACCAGATCGGGGTTGAGGACCCGAAAGACCGGCTGTTGCAGGATCGCCAGCGTCGCTGGCGTGGCGTGAATGCTGAACGGGGTGCTTTCGCGCAGGGTCAGAAGCCCCGCGATATGGTCGATATCGCCATTGGTCAGCACCACCGCCGAGACCGGGCTGCCGCGCAATCCGGCCGGATGCAGCCCCGAGGCCCGCAACTGGTCGCGAATATCGGGTGAGGCGTTCAGCAGCAACCATTCCCGCCCGTCAGACGAGATGGCGACCGATGACTGGCTCATCCGGGGGATCAGATCCTGCCGGGCATCGTCACAGTTCCGGCAGCCGCAATTCCACTGGGGCAGACCGCCACCGGCGGCTGCCCCAAGAATTTTCACGAACATGATCTGGTGGCTCAGATGACCTCGCGGCTGTCGCGATCATCCTCGGCGGGGCCATACATGTTGATTTCCATACCGCATTTCACTTCGCGGGCCTTGGGTTTCGACCAGGACACGGCAACTCCTCCTTTGCGTGATCCATAGAAAGACAGCCCGAGTATAGGTGCCCCGGTCCCTCCGGCAATACGATCTTGGTCGCAGGTTATTTCTCGGGCGCCTGCCGCGTTCCTCGCAGATCCCGGCCGCTCTCGTAATCTGCCAACAGCCCCACCCCATTCCACCATACTGCTTGCGCCAGCGATAACAGGTCTGCTCGACAACTCCGATCTTCCTGATCGCGTCCAGACGGGACATCCCTTGCCCCATCAGAACCTCAACCTGCCGTAGATTCGACGCAATCTTTTCCGGCTTCGGTCGTTTGCCTTCCATGTCTGATCCTCCGTTTCCCCATCATAACGGCGGACCTCTTCATCGGAGGAGGATCACGGTCGCAGGCGAATTTGCCCAGCCGATCCGGTCAAACATGTCTGACCGCCAATGCGCCCTCTCACCCCGGAAAGCACCCGGAAAACACGAGGAAACCGCCCGATTTCACCGCTATCGAAAATACACGATAAAGACAGTAGATTTTACGATGATTTGATGCATACTGAGTCCAGACACAACCGAACCCGAAAGGCAGCCGACCCGTGACCGACCTGGACCTTATCGACCGCAAGATCGTGGCGGAACTGATGCGCGATGCGACACTTCCGGTGGCCCAGATCGCCGACAAGGCCGGCCTGTCGCAGACACCCTGCTGGAAGCGCATCCAGAAGCTTGAGGCCTCGGGCGTATTGACCGGACGGGTGGCGCTGGCCAATCCGACCAAGCTTGGCTTCGGGCTGACAGTCATTGTCGGGATCGAGGCGCCGGACCATTCCGCAGCCTGGCGCGACGCATTTGCCGCGGCGACGGACTCGATTCCCGAGATCATGGAGGTTTACCGCATGGCCGGCGAGATCGACTATCTGCTGCGGGTGGCCGTGGCCGACATGTCGGCATTCGACCAGTTCTACAAGCGCCTGACCGACGCGGTGCCGATCAAGAACGTGACCAGCCATTTCGCCATGGAAAGGATGAAGTTCACCACGGCCTATCCGGTCGACACGCTGTCGCGCTGAAACTGCCTGCGGGTATGGTTTTCCTGTCCCAGGCAAGCTTTCGCATCGAAATACACGATAAATCGGCCTGATTTATAAAAAGAATTTCAGTCGCAACCGGTGGAGGGAGCAGATGACCAAGACACTGATCGTCCCGGGGCTTGATGGCTCGCCCGCGCCGCACTGGCAGCATTGGTGGGCCGCGACCGATCCAAGGGCGCTGACGGTCGACCTGTCCGATCCCGGCCGCCCGGTTCCGGCCGTCTGGGAGATCGAGCTGGCCTCGATGATCATGTTTCACCCGGACAGCATCCTGGTCGGGCATTCGCTGGGCGCGATCCTGATCGCCCGGCTGTTGGCAACCTGGCCGCATCTGCGCGTGGGCGGCGCGCTTCTGGTCGCGCCGGCCGAGACCGGCGGGCATGACCGCATCGGCCAGTTCGGCGCGGTCCCCGAGCTGCGGCTGGACATCCCGACAACGGTCGTCGCCAGCCGCAACGATCCCTGGATGAGCTTTGATCGCGCGGCGCATCTGGCGAATGTCTGGGGCAGCGAACTGGTCGATCTTGGCCATGCGGGCCATATCAATGCGGCCTCGGGTTTTGGTCCCTGGGCGCAGGGCAAGTCCTTGCGCGACAGTCTGATTGTCGCGGTGGGCCAGCAGCCGGTTCGCTTCGCGCAGGATCGGAGGAGCGCATGGTGAAGCCCCTCCGCCGGCCACCGTTGACCTGCACGACAACCCCGCGCGGACTGTCTTGCGGCCCGGACCGCCACGGCCCCCGAACGGGCTGGGACCGCGATGGACGATTTCTGAAACCGGCTCTTCGAGTCGCTACTTGAACGAAAGGACATGATGATGACGGACGGACGTATCGATCAGCAGTTCGCGGAGCTTTTCATCTCCTCCCCCGCCGATGAAAGCAGCGAGGCCGAGCTGTCCTGGCTGTGGGTCCTGACCATCGCCTCAATCATCGGGCTTGCCCTCTGCGCGTTGGCCAGCCTGTCATGACGGACCAGCCGACGATCATTCCGCGCACCAGCCGGCAAGGCCCCGCCAGCGGCCCCCATGTCGTGATCATCGGCGGCGGCGCCAGCGGTGTGCTGATGGCCACCCACCTGCTGAGCCGACAGGACCGCCTGTTCCGGGTCACCATCATCGAAGGCCGACACACACCCGGACTCGGGCTGGCCTATTCGACCCTTGACCCGGATCACCTGCTCAACACCCGCGTCCACAATATGAGCGCCTTTCCACAGGACCCGGACCATTTCCGACATTGGCTGCAGGCCAGACCTTCGCAAGCGTCGGTCACCGACCAGTGTTTCGTCAGCCGCAGGATTTATGGCGGCTATCTTGCCTATCTGATGACGCCCTGGCTGACCGGAGCCGAGCCGTCGCGGTTGCGTATCGTCCGCGACGCGGCGCTGAGGCTGCAAGACAGCCCGCGCGGGGTTGTCGTGCAGGTCAGCGGCGGCCACAGCATCATCGGCGATATCGCCATTCTGGCAACCGGGCATGTTCTGGAACGCCCGGATCCCGACGGCTTGCTGCTGAACGCATGGGAGGATCCCGGCCCCATCGACCCGCAGGGTCGGGTCGTCATCATCGGTTCAGGCCTTTCGATGGTGGACAGGGTCATCAGCCTGCTGAAGTCGGGCCATAAGGGCGAGATCCTCGCGGTGTCGCGCCGTGGCGTTCTGCCACGAACGCATCAGCCGACGAAGCCGCTTCCCATCGGGCTGGGCGACATTCCCTTCGGCGCGCCAATGAGCGCGCTGGCAGGCTGGTTGCGCGGTCTGGGCAGACAGGCCGAGCGGCAGGGCGGCACATGGCGCGATGCGGTCGATGGTGTCCGCCCGCATGTCAAGGCGATCTGGCGCAGCCTGCCAACGCCCGAGCGGGCGCGGTTCCTGCGCCATGCAGCGACCTGGTGGGACGTGCACCGTCACCGCATCCCGCCCGCATCTGGTGCGATCATTGAGCGCGCGCTTATGGACGGCCAATTGCGTCTGATGCGCGGCGCGTTCACAGGCGCCAGCCGCAACAGCGATGGCAGCGCGGTCGCGCATATCCGCAGCTTAGGCAGCACCGAAAGCGCCGAGTTGATTTCGGCCGCCATCTTTGACTGTCGCGGCATTCGCAGGGATCCGGCGCGCCATGCTTCGCCCCTGATCGCGGGGCTGCTGGCAAGCGGCGCGGCGCGGGTCGACCCGTTGAACATCGGGCTGGATGTTGACCTGTCCTGTCGGCTGATTGGCCAGTCAGGCGCGGCATCAGAGCGGCTCTTCGCCATCGGCCCCGTATCCCGAGCGGCGTTTTGGGAGATGACCGCGATTCCTGATATCCGCGAGCAGACATTCAAGCTGGCGGCCTTGCTGGCGGTCGGATAGCGGCACGGGCGTCAAGACGCCCCGGGGATCCGGGGCGTCTTTTCGTCGCCTTGGTCACTCGGCCCCGGCCAGACCCAGCAGGCGGCGGGCATTGCCCGAAAACAACGCCGGCAACCGATCCTCGTGAAAGCCAAGCTGCTGAAAGTCCTCAATCGTCTGAGGGATCGGGCGAAAGGGATAGGAGGATCCGAACAGGAACTGGTCGCCCAGAAAGCTGTTCACCGCCTGCACGTAAAGCTCGCCCCCCGGCTGGAACAGATACATGTCGGGGATGATCGAGACGCTCTCATGCCGAAAGGCCACACCGACGATCTGCGCCACATTCGGCCAATAGCCGTGATATACCGCGATCTTCAGGCGCGGGAATGCGCGGGCCACGTTCGCAACCGGCGCGGGATCGTTAAACCGATGGTCGGGCGTGGTCGGCCCGGTCATCAGAAAGACCGGCGCACCCAGATCCTGCAGCAGGTCATAGACCGGATGATAGATCGGATCGTCCGGGTGCCGCGCCGGCTGGCCGAAACCGGGTTCGATGTCGATCCCGCGCAGGCCCAGGCTGGTTACGGCGCGCTCGATCTCGGCCAGCGTGGCGCGAGGGCCAAGCTGTTCGGGATCGACCGCGCCGATCCCTTCCAGCAGGGGCGAGGCCGCGACGATCTCGTGGATCGCATCGTTGGTCAGATGCTGCGTTGGCGTATGCCGACCGACGACGACGGCCTTGGCAAGGCCGGCGTCGCGGATTTCGGCCAGAAAGCCCTCGGCGGTGGCCGAGCGGGTGAAATGCTCGACATCGCCACGCGTGCCCACCCGGCCATTCAGCCATTTCACCACCTCGTATTCCGGCGTGCCCGGCGTTCTGCCAAAGAAATCGTGCAAAAAAGCCGGGCGGCAGCGCATGTCGATGATGTCCACGGCGCGCTCCTCAGCTGGCCGCAGCCTGCCGCTGCGCGGCGCGAAGATCGAAGGCGCCGCCGGTCTGCTTGCTGTCGCGCAGCGTCACCGCATCCTTGCCGATCAGCGGAAAGACCAGCTCGGCAAAGCGGATCGCCTCCTCGTGATGCGGATAGCCCGACAGCACGAAGGTATCGACGCCAAGCGCCTGATATTCCGCCAGCCGCTCGGCCACCTGTTCGGGATTGCCGACCAGTGCAGTTCCCGCGCCGCCCCGGACCAGACCGACCCCGGCCCAGAGGTTCGGCCCGACAACCAGCTTGTCGCGCCGGCCACCATGCAGCGCCGCCATGCGGGACTGTCCGACCGAATCCATCCGCGCGAAATTGGCCTGCGCGGCGGCGATATCCTCGTCGGTCAGGCGGCTGATCAGGCGATCGGCCTCGGCCCATGCTTCGGCCTCGGTCTCGCGCACGATGGCGTGCAGGCGGACGCCAAAGCGGACCTCGCGCCCATGCCGTTCGGCCCGCGCGCGCACATCGGCGATCTTTTCGGCCACCGCCGCCGGGGGTTCGCCCCACGTCAGGTAGGCATCGACATGTTTCGCCGCCAGCTCATGCGCGGCGGGCGACGAGCCGCCGAAATACAGCGGCGGATGCGGCTGTTGCGCGGCCGGATGCTGGTTATGCGCGCCCTTGATCTTGAAATGCGCGCCGTCGAAATCGACCGTCTCGCCCGACAGCAAGCGTTTCCAGACGGTCAGGAATTCCTCAGCCGCCTCATAGCGCTGATCGTGGGACA
>JAGPGI010000469.1 GCA_018056045.1 Paracoccus sp. (in: a-proteobacteria) | reverse complement strand
AATCTCGACCAATGGGCCGGCCCGCAGATGGAGCGCTTTGCCGCCGGCATGGTGCTGATGATCGGGCTGGCCTTCGTGCCGATCTGGTTCTGGCGCTCGATCTCGGTGGTGTCTTACGCGATCTGCGTGCTGCTGCTGATCCTTGTCGAGGTGATGGGCCATGTCGGCATGGGCGCGCAGCGCTGGCTGGTGGTCGGACCGATCCGCATCCAGCCATCCGAGCTGACCAAGGTTGCCTTCGTGATGACGCTGGCGGCCTATTACGACTGGCTGCCGGTGGAAAAGGTCTCGCGCCCGCTTTGGGTGCTTATCCCGGTCCTGCTGATCCTGTTGCCCACGGGGCTGGTGCTGATGCAGCCCGACCTTGGCACCTCGATCATGCTGATCGCGGGGGGCGGGATCGTGATGTTCGTGGCCGGCGTCAGCCTGTGGTATTTCGCCGCAGTCATCGCCATCGTCGTCGCCAGCGTCACCGCCGTGATGGAAAGCCGCGGCACCGACTGGCAGCTTCTGCACGACTATCAGTTCCGCCGCATCGACACCTTCCTCGACCCCGGCTCGGACCCGCTGGGCGCGGGCTACAATATCGCGCAGGCGCAGATCGCGCTGGGATCGGGCGGCTGGTCGGGGCGCGGCTTCATGCAGGGCACACAATCGCGGCTGAACTTTCTGCCCGAAAAACATACCGATTTCATTTTTACCTCGCTTGCTGAGGAATTCGGCTTTGTCGGGGCCTCGTCGCTGTTGATTTTATATACGCTGATCCTTGGCTTCTGCCTCTATTCGGCACTGACCAATCGCGACCGTTTCGCCAGCCTGATGACTATTGGCATTGCCGGAACCTTCTTTCTTTATTTCGCCATCAATATGGCGACGGTCATGGGGATGCTGCCGGCCAAGGGCTCGCCGCTGCCGCTGGTCAGCTATGGCGGCACCTCGCTGATGATCCTGCTGATGGCCTTTGGCATCGTGCAATCGGCCCATGTCCACCGCCCGCGCTGAGGCCCGGAGCGGCTGAGGCCCCGGAATCGCAAAAAACGAATTCCTTTGCCTTATGGGTTTTTACTGTTAGTTGAACTTCAATCTGTTTGTTTATGAGGACATTATGCCCAGCGTTACCTTGAGCGGTTCGACATTTTATCTTGGCCAGACCTCTTATGGTGGCACCGCCTCGGTAGATTCGGTCTTCAATGTCGACAATGCCCAGACATCGACCGTCCAGATGGTCAGTGACCCCTCATCGACGGGCAATCCTGTTTATGGCGGCTGGAACAATACCGGCCTCTATGTCGAGAACTACGGCGGCGACGACAACAACCTCGATATGGGCGAGGCGATCCGGCTGGATATCGACGGCGACGGGTCATTGGAGAACGATCCCTGGTTGCGTGTCACTGATTTCGATCGCTACCGCGTCAATATCGACATGGTCAGCGGCCCGCCCATCACCGGCGTCGGCGTCATTGTGTCGGGAAGAGATCCGGCGACCGGAAACGTCTATCAGACGATGGTCTTTGGCGACGATCTGGTCAGCAGGCTCAACGCCACGGATGTCAACATCACCGCCATCACCCTTGGCCAGCACATCACCCTTGGTCAGGGCGGCATGAACCTGACGCAGGTCTTCCAGCTCAACAATTTCGCCAATGTGCTGGCCGACTATACCATCGTGCCCTGCTTTGTTCGCGGCACCCTGATCCTGACCGACCGGGGCGAATGCGCCGTCGAGGATCTGGCCATCGGCGACCGCGTCATCACCGCCGATCACGGCGCGCAGGAGATCCGCTGGATCGGCTCGCGCGAGGTCGCCGCCAAGGACAATTTCGCCCCGGTCTGCGTTGCGCGGGGCGCCCTGGGGAATGACCGCGATCTCTGGCTGTCGCCCCAGCACCGCGTGCTGATCCGCGGCGACAAGGCGCGGCTGCTGTTTGGCGAGGACGAGGCGTTGGTCGCCGTCAAGGCGCTGGTCAACGACCGCGACATTCTGGTGAAACCGGGCGGGATGGTCGAGTATTTCCACATCCTGCTGGACCAGCATGAGGTGATCTTTGCCAATGGCACCGCCGCTGAAAGCCTCTATCTGGGCGAGCAGGCGCTGCGCGGCCTGCCCCCCGCCGCACGTCAGGAAATCACGACACTGTTTCCCGAACTGGAACAGGGTGGTATTCCCGATGCTGCCCGACCGCTCCTGACCGTGCGGCAGGGCCGGGAATGGGCAAAGGCAGCCCGCTCTGCCTGAGCGGGCGGCGGGCGGCGCAACACGGAAAGACGGGCTCGATGAAGGTTCTTTTCGCCACTCCCGCCCGGCTCTGGGACGCATGGGCGCCGGCGCTGACCGCCGCCTGCCCCGAGATGGAGCTGATGCGCGAGGGCGATCCGGCCGGCTTTGACGCGCTGATCTATGCGCCCGGCTACCCCGAGGATGGCAGCGAGCTGGACTTTACCCCCTTCACCCGGGCGCGCGTCGTGCAAAGCCTGTGGGCCGGGGTCGAAAAGATCGTGACCAACCCGACCCTGACCCAGCCCTTGTGCCGGATGGTCGATCCGGGGCTGGCGCGGGGCATGACCGAATATTGCACCGGCTGGGCAATGCGGGCGCATCTGGGCATGGACGCCTATGCGCAGGATGGCACGTGGCTGCACGAGATC
>JAGPGI010000468.1 GCA_018056045.1 Paracoccus sp. (in: a-proteobacteria) | reverse complement strand
GTCGAGCAGCTCACCGATGCCGGGCTCTTGGTCGACTGCGCCGAGGATGGCGAGATTGCCTGCGCCATGGTCGCGGATCGCGGCGCGACCTATGCCGCGATCCTGATGGATGTGCAGATGCCGCGGCTGGACGGCATTTCGGCGGCGCGCGAAATCCGCAGGCAGTGGCCGGCCGACCGTCTGCCGATCATCGCCCTGACCGCCCATGCCTATGAGGAAGAGCGGCAGCGCTGCCTTGCGGCGGGCATGAACGACCATCTGTCGAAACCCGCCGATCCGGTGCATCTCATCGGCCGGCTGAGCCACTGGCTGCAGGCCGTTCCGCGCCCGGCGCCCCAAGCCACGGCGCCGATGATCGCGGCGGTCCCTGCGCGCGAGGCGCTCCTGCCCCCCGATCTGCCGCCCTTTGACCTCCGCACCGCGCTGCACCGGGTGAACGGCAACGCAACCCTGCTGCACCGGCTGATCACGAATTTCGGTGAAAGCTATGCCTCGGCCTGCGCGACGATCCGCGACCTGCTCGCCGCAGGGCAGGAGGACGATGCTCATCGCTATATCCATACGCTCAAGGGGGTGGCGCGCTCATTGTCGCTGGCGGGCGTGCCCGAGGCCAGCGACCGGCTGGAGGCATGGTTCGACGCCGATCCGCGCGGCGACATTGCCGCCTTGATCACCGAGCTTGAGACGCAGCTTGCCCCCGCGATCCGGGCGGCAAAGGGGCTGACCTGTCCGGCATCTGCCGAGCCGCGCGCCGCCATTCCCCGCATCCCCAACCAATGGCACCTCGCCGAGGCACGCGAGGTATTGCGCCAGCAGATCAAGCGCGGCAGCCTGTCGGCCCGGCGCGGCTTTGACGCCTATGCCGACGCGCTGGGGATCGCGCAGGCTGCGCGCCCCACGCATCCGGTCTTTCTGGCGCTGCAGCAGCTCGATTACCCCGAGGCGATGCTGCTTCTGGAACAGGAACAGGGCCAGTCCGAGGCCATGTCCCGGGGCA
This sequence comes from Paracoccus sp. (in: a-proteobacteria), assembly GCA_018056045.1. GTDB lineage: Bacteria > Pseudomonadota > Alphaproteobacteria > Rhodobacterales > Rhodobacteraceae > Paracoccus. The sequence continues at coordinate 1,653 of JAGPGI010000468.1, read as the reverse complement.
TGTCGGCATGAATGCAAAGCCGGTCATCCTGATCGTCGATGACGACATCTCGAATATCGAGATCATGAGCTGTCTGCTCGAACCGGAATATGAGGTCTGTTTCGCGAAATCCGGCCTGCAGGCGCTGGAGATTGCGGGCACCCTCGCCCCGGATCTGATCCTGCTCGACATCGTCATGCCCAGCCTTGACGGCTACGAGGTCTGCCGCCGGCTCAAGCAGGACGAGGCGCTGGTCGATGTGCCGGTTATCTTCACCACCGGCCTTGACGGGCTTGACGACGAGGCGCGCGGGCTGGCGGTCGGGGCCATCGACTATGTCACCAAGCCCATTCAGCCCGAGATCCTGCGCCGCCGGGTCGGCAACCATCTTGAGATGAAGCGGATGCGCGACCAGCTTGCGATCCTTGCGATGACCGATGCGCTGACGGCTCTGGGCAACCGGCGGCTGCTCGAAAAGCGGCTGGGGCAGGAGTTGCGGCGGCTGACCCGGCAGGGCGACTGGCTGTCGGTGATCATGCTCGATATCGATTTCTTCAAGAAATTCAATGACACCTATGGTCATCTTGAGGGCGATGGCTGCATCCGCAAGGTGGCCTCGGCGCTACGCGAGGTGCTGCAGCGACCGGGCGATTTTTGCGCCCGCTTTGGGGGCGAGGAATTCGCCTGCATCCTGCCCGACACCGATTTCGGCGGCGCCATGATCGTGGCCGAGGAACTGCGCCGTCATATCGAGCGCATTGCCATTCCCAATGACGGCGTCGGCCCCGAAGGGCGGGTGACGGCAAGCCTTGGCGTGGCAAGCAGCCGCTGCCTGCCCGGAATGGCCGCCGAACAGTGGCTCGCCGAGGCCGACCGGCTGCTTTATCAAAGCAAGCAGGCCGGCCGGAACCGCGTCAGCGGCGCGGTCCTGCCGCTGCCGCGCGACACAGGGAAAACGCTGCCCACGGCGGCGGAATAGCGCGAGAGGCGCGCCCGATCTCTCTGCGGAAGGCCCTTGCAGGGCTTGGGCGCCTACGCGCGGCACTGCGCCAAGCGGAATCGGCGCTTTTCCGATCCCGGGATTGACCAAGATCAATTCCGAACCCTGCGGTCGGGGTTACAGCCGCCGCATGGTCCGCAGGTCTGCCACGCTTTGCCTTGTCATGCTGCTGTCGATCCTGTCGATAGCCGTGGCGCCTCTTTCGGGCAGCGCCGGGACGCTGCATGTCATCTGCGGCACCGCCGGACCCCAGACCATCTTGCTGAACGCGCAGGGCGAGCCCGTCGATCCGGCAGATCGCTGCGACTGCCCAAGCTGCATCTGCTGCGCCGCGTCAGGCGCGGCACCGTCCGTGCCGGGGACCTGGCGCGTCGCCGAGGCCGGGATGCGCCGCATCCGCGCTGATCATGGCATCGCCCAGGCCGTGCGTCAGCCCGGCTACATCAGGCAAATTGCCCGCGGGCCCCCAGCCGAAAAAGGCAGAAATCATGTCTGACACCCGGATTTCCGCGCTGTTGCGCACCCTTCGCCTCGCCGGATTCGCGCTGATCCTGCTGATGGCGGGACTGGCCGGACAGGCGGCTCGGGCCGCCCCGGTCCTCGAGAAATTCCTGACCGAGGTCGACGCCTCTGAACTGGCCCCCGGCGCCGACGGCTTTGGCCCGATCCGCAGT
>JAGPGI010000467.1 GCA_018056045.1 Paracoccus sp. (in: a-proteobacteria) | reverse complement strand
GCCTCGGCCATGATCGCGGGCGACGGATATTGCGCGGTGCCCAGCATCAGGGCGCTGTCCACCTGCCTGTCGTAGAAAACCGGCATCTCAGCCCCCCTGCATGGGCGCCACGACTTCCAGCGCGTCGCCATCTTTCAATGTGGTGCTGGCGCGGGCGGCGGCGGGCAGGAAGTTGCCGTTCAGCGCCGTTGCGACCTTGGCCGTGCCCAGTCCGATCTGGGTCAGCGCGTCGGAGACGCTGGGTCCGGCCAGATCGCGGGCCTCGCCGTTAAGGGTGATCTTCATCCATGAACTCCGGTTTCTTGCCCGTGGTCAGGTAATCAGCGGTCATGCGGGCCAGGGCGGGGGCCAGCAGATAGCCGTGGCGGTAAAGCCCGTTTGCGAAAAGCGTGTTCCCGCGCCGGCGCAGGCGCGGCAGGTTGTCGGGGAATGCGGGCCGCGTGTCCGAGCCAAGTTCCAGAATCTCGGCCTCGGCAAAGCCCGGATGCAGGGCATAGGCGGCGTTCAGCATTTCGACCGCCGAGCGGGCGGTGACGCGGTATTTGCCGCCGGATTCCAGCATCGTGGCGCCGATCATGTAGATGCCGTCCCCACGAGGCACAATATATAGTGGGATGCGCGGATGCAGCATGCGCACGGTGCGGGTCAGCGCCACCTCGGGGCAGCGCAGGACCAGCATTTCGCCGCGCACGCCGCGCAGATCGGTCAGCTGGTCGCGGGCGGCAAATCCGCGCGCGTCGATGGTCAGGCCGGTAGGGGTGCCCTCGGTCTCGATCTCGATGCCCTGTTCGGCCAGCCGGTCACGCAGGGTCAAAAGCGCGGCGCGCGGGTTCAGATGCGCCTCGGTCGCATAGTAGAGGCCGCGCGAAAACCGGCCTTCAAGCTCGGGTTCCAGTTCGGCGATTTCCTGGGCGTTCACGGTGTAATGCGCGCGGGTCATCCGGGCAAAGCGGTCCAGATCGGCGCGGTCGCGGGCGGGCGCCAGCACCAATGTGCCCTGATGGGTGACCTCGACCCCGTGGCTTTGCCACCAGTCGGCGGCGGAAATCCCGTGATGCAGGACCACGGGTTCGGCGCTTTCGGCCTCGCAATAGGGGGCCAGCATGCCGCCGGCGCGCCAGCTGCAGGCATGCGAACCGGGCTTGCCGGCGGGGTCGATGATGCGCGGCCGGATCCCGCGCGAGACCAGCTCGGTCGCGATGGCAAGACCCATGACGCCAGCACCAAGGATGGTAGTTTCAATCATGATCTACCCCAGATATTGTGGAAATGATGCACCGGACCATGGCCCAGTCCGACCGAAAGATCGTCAGCTGCGGCGATGGCCTGTTGCAGCCAGCCATGGGCGCGGGTGACGGATTGCGCCACCTCCAGACCCTGCGCCAACCCCGCCGCGATGGCCGAGGACAGCGAGCACCCCGTGCCATGGGTATTGTGGGTCTGCTGGCGCGGCGCGCTGAGGCTCAGCGGGTCGGGGCCGATCAGCAGGTCGGTACAGACATCGCCCGCGCCGTGGCCGCCCTTCATCAACACATGGCGCGCACCAAGCGCTTGCAGCGCCTGACCCTGTTCGGCCATTTCCTCGGGGGTCTGGGCCGGATCACAGCCCAGCAGGCGCGCGGCCTCGGGCAGGTTGGGGGTCAGGATGGTGGCCAAGGGCAAAAGCTCGGACCGCAGGGCGCCCATGGCGTCATCGGTCAGCAGCGCGTCGCCCGATTTCGCCACCATCACCGGGTCCAGCACGACGGCCAGCGGTCGCAGGGCGACGATCCGGCGCAGATGCCGGGATACAGTTGTGATCACATCGGCCCCGCCGACCATGCCGATCTTGACCGCGCGGATGTCCAGATCGTCGAAAACCGCGTCGATCTGGGCCGAGACCATGGCCGGGCTGACCAGTTCGACCGCGGTGACGGTCCGGGTGTTCTGGGCGGTGATCGCTGTGATCACAGAGGCGCCATAGATCCCCAATGCCGAGAAAGTCTTGAGATCGGCCTGAATGCCGGCCCCGCCGCCGCTGTCGGATCCGGCGATGGTCAGGGCGATGGGAACAGACATGGCCGGCCTTTCAAGTCGGCGGACCATCGGCTTTGGGATCGGGAGGTGGCGGCCATGAAGGGGTCGTCGATGGCCGTGGCACTCTACCCTTCCCTACGCCGGTATGACCCGGATCAGGTTCGATGGGTCGGTGCCTGGCACCTCTCAGCCCCGTACGAGGCCCCCCAAGTGTATGAGTCGTGCCGGGAAACTAGGGCGCGCGGGGATCGCGCGCAAGTGGCTAGAGGTAATATGTGCGAAACCAGTCCACATATTCGGCGACGCCCTCGGGCACACGGGTCTGCGGGGCATAGCCGGTCAGCGCGTTAAGCAGCATGGTGTCGGCCCATGTCGCCGGTACGTCGCCGGGCTGCATGGGCAGCATCTGCTTGATCGCGGGCTTGCCGGTCGCGGCCTCGATGGCGGCGATAAAGTCCAGAAGTTCGACCGGCGCGCCATTGCCGATATTGACCACGCGAAAGGGTGCGACCGGGGACAGGCTGTCCGCAGGCCCCACCGGCGCGCCGCGTTCGGGCGCGGCATCCATCAACAGCCGGATCGCCCGCACCAGATCGGTCACATAGGTGAAATCGCGGCGCATGTCGCCGTGGTTGAA
>JAGPGI010000094.1 GCA_018056045.1 Paracoccus sp. (in: a-proteobacteria) | reverse complement strand
GGCGACCGCTGGCTGGTCTGCCTGTCGGGCGGCAAGGACAGCTATACGCTGCTGGCCGTTCTGCACGAGCTGAAATGGCGCGGCCTGCTGCCGGTCGATCTGCTGGCCTGCAATCTCGATCAGGGCCAGCCAGGCTTTCCGGCGACCGTTCTGCCCGAATTCCTGACCGACCGTCAGGTCGCCCATCGCATCGAATATCAGGACACCTATTCCATCGTGAAGGAAAAGGTCCCCGAGGGGCGCACCTATTGCAGCCTGTGCTCGCGCCTGCGCCGCGGCAACCTTTACCGCATCGCCCGCGAAGAGGGCTGCACGGCGGTGGTTCTGGGCCATCACCGCGACGACATTCTCGAGACGTTTTTCATGAACCTGTTCCATGGCGGCAGGCTGGCCTCGATGCCGCCCAAGCTGCTGAACGAAGAGGGCGATCTGAACGTGCTGCGCCCCCTGGCCTTTGTGGCCGAGGCCGATTGCGACCGTTTCGCCCGCGCCATGAACTATCCGGTCATCCCTTGCGATCTTTGCGGCAGTCAGGAGGGCCTGCAGCGCATGCAGGTCAAGAAACTGCTGGATGAATGGGAGGCTCGCAGCCCCGGCCGCCGTCAGGTGATGTTCCGGGCGCTGACCAATGTGCGCCCCTCGCATCTGCCGGACCCGAACCTGTTCGACTTCACCGCGCTGGCGCCGGACATGTCGAATTTTAGCGAAAAACAAGTGCCGATCCTGCGCGAACATTAACGGAACAAAAAGGCATGTCGTCTTAGCCTCCGGATCAGGGAACATGATTCGGAACGGCATATGACACATGGCATCGGTGGGGCTGCATCTCGTCTGGCAAGGCTGGTCAGGGGCGGGGCTGCGCGGCAAGGCGGGACGCGGTTTGCCCTGGTGGTGCAACTGGACAATCCCGAAAGCCTTTGCGCGAGCCTTGGGCCGGCCCTGTTTGACCGGATGATGGACAAGCTGACGCTGCGGCTCGCCGAGGATCTGCGGCTGATCCCGCAGACCCGCACGCCCGGTGTCGCGGAAATTCGCGGTGTCCTTGTCGATCCCCAGCGCGTCAACCTGGCCGATCTGGCGCTGCGATTGCAGCAGATCTGCCAGACCGGCGTCGATCTGCCCGAAATTCGTGTCGCCCCGGTGGCGAATGCGGCCATCGTCAGCGAAGGCAGCACACGCCATGAGCTTTGCGCCCTTTACGCCCGCGGGGTGGCGGCGCTGCGCAACCGCGATCCCCTGGACGCGGCCGGGCGGGTGCTGTTTGTCGAGATGTCCAGCACCTTGCAAGACGAGGCGCTGCCCGATCCGCCCGCTTTGGCCGAGCAGGTGCGGCTGAATTTCCAGCCGCAGCTTTGTTGCGATACCGGGCAGCTTGCCGCCCTGCGAGTCGTCCCCTTCATCGACCATCCGCGTGGCGGGCGCCTGACGCTGGCCGAGCTGCAATCACGCCTCGATGGCAGGACCCTGGCCGGGATCACCCGCGCGGCGCTGCGACAGGCGATGGCCGCCCTGCGCGGCTGGGACCGGCTGGGCCGGCGCATTCCCTTTGTCTCGATGCAGATCCCTGATCGCGAACTGGCCGAATCCGATATCGCCGACGCGATCATGTGGGAGCTGGACCGGCTGGATCTGGCGCCCGAGCGGTTGGAGCTTGAGGTCTGCGAACCCATCGGCTGCGACGGTGGCCGCGTTCCGGTCTCGGAGACGCTGCAGCGCCTTGCCGGGCATGGCTGCCGGATCGCGCTGGGGAATTTCGGTTCGGGCAGCGCCGGGCTTGCCGATCTGCGCCGCTTTGGCGTGCGGCGCGTCCGTATCGGGCGTGAATTCATTGCCGAATGCGATCGGCGCGAGGACCAACAGAACATGATTCTGGCCGTTGTCGCGCTGGCCGAGCATCTGCGCCTGACGACCCTTGCCGATGGCGTGGACACGGCCGACGAACATGCTTTCGTTGCCCAGATCGGCTTCAATGCGGTGCAGGGCAGGGCGGTGGCGCCGCTGCTCGATGCGGGGGGCACGGATGCCTTCCTGATCGAATATGACCAATCGCTGCCGGCGCCCTTCGATATCCGCCGCCGGGTCTGATCGTCGCATCCCTGTCGCGGGTGCAGTGCGGTTCTGGGGCAAGTGAGCGCCGCCCAAACGGGCCGGGATTTGGCCGATTGGGGCATTCGGGGGCAAATTCCCTTGACCTTTGGCGGTCGCTTCTGTTGAAGCGGCCCGAACCCACAGGCCGGGTCACGACGAAGGGGCAGCTCCGGAATGGAAGACAACAACCGCAATCTCATTCTGGCGATGGTGCTTTCTGCCGTCGTCATGCTTGTCTGGTCGATCTTCTTCGCCCCCGAACCGCCTCCGCCCGCGCCCGAGGCGCCGCAGACCGCGCAAACGACCGGGGCCGCCGCCCCGGCTGCGCCCGGTGCCGCCGGACAGGCGACAAGCTCTCCGGCACTCGAGGCGGCTGCCAATGCCGACCCCTCGGCCAAGGCTGCGCGGGTCAAGATCGAATCGCCCTCGCTTGCCGGGTCGATTTCGCTGGCGGGCGGCCGGATCGACGATCTGGAACTGACCGGCTATCACGATACGCTGGACCCGAAATCGCCCTATGTCCGGCTGCTGTCGCCGACCGCGCAAGCCGAGCTGCTGCCCGAGGGCAGCGCCGTCGCGCCGGGTGGCGATCTGCAGACCGTGGTGCAAAAACCCTATTACGCCGTCTATGGCTGGATGCCCGCCGCCGGCACCGACCCCGCGCTGGTCCCCGGACCCGCCACCATGTGGCAGGTCGAATCCGGCACCGCGCTGGCGCCGGGCCAGCCGGTCACGCTGCGTTGGGACAATGGCGCCGGCCAGATCTTCCGCCGCATCTATGAGCTGGACGACAAGTTCCTGTTCACCATCACCCAGACGCTGGAAAATACCGGCACCGCGCCGTTTTCGGCCGCGCCCTATGGCATTCTGGCCCGCCACGGCAAGCCCGACACCCAGAACTTCTTCGTGCTGCATGAGGGTGTCGTCGGCATGACCGACGGCAAGCTGCTCGAGCTGAAATACAAGGACATGCCCGAGCTTGCCGTCGTCGCGGGCGAGGGGCCGGCCGAGCTGATCAGCGTTCAGGAAAACGGCTGGATCGGCTTTACCGACAAATACTGGATGACGACGCTCGCGCCGGCGCCGGGCCAGTCCTTTACCGCCGTGGTGAAATACGCCCCCGGCGCCGATATCTACCAGACCGAGACGCGCATGCCGGTGCAGACTGCTGCCCCCGGCGCGACCGTGACCACGGCCAGCTATCTGTTTGCCGGTGCCAAGGTCTGGGAAACCATCAATGGCTATCAGGAAACCCCCGGCATCGACCGTTTCGTCGATTCGATTGACTGGGGCTGGTTCTATTTCCTGACCAAGCCGATCTTCCGCCTGCTGCACTGGCTGCATGGCATGATCGGCAATATGGGCTGGTCGATCATCGCGCTGACCTTCGTTCTCAAGCTGCTGGTCTTCCCGCTGGCGCGCAAATCCTATGTCTCGATGGCGCGCATGAAGGAACTCCAGCCCGAGATGGAGGCGATCAAGGAGCGCACCGGCGACGACCGGATGAAATACCAGAAAGAGGTGATGGAGCTTTACAAGCGCGAAAAGGTGAACCCCGCCGCGGGCTGTTTGCCGGTGCTGTTGCAGATCCCGATCTTCTTCTCGCTCTACAAGGTGATCTTCGTCACCATCGAACTGCGCCACGCGCCCTGGGTCGGCTGGATTCGCGACCTTTCTGCGCCGGACCCGTCCAGCCTGTGGAATCTCTTTGGCATCCTGCCCTGGGCCGGGCCGGGGCAGGGGACCTTCCTGCACAGCTTCTCGCTGCCGATTCTGGCGATCATCCTGGGCATCTCGATGTGGATGCAGCAAAAGCTGAACCCGGCCCCCGCCGATCCGGCGCAGAAGATGATCTTTGCCTGGATGCCGTGGATCTTCATGCTGATGCTGGGCGGCTTTGCCTCGGGGCTGGTGCTCTACTGGATCACCAACAACGTCATCACCATCGCGCAGCAATACGCGATCATGTCGATGCACGGGCACCGGCCGGATCTCTTCGGCAACATCAAGTCAAGCCTGCCGGCGCGTGCCAAGTCGGGTGAAAAGAAGGGCAAGAGCGGAAAATGACCGCTCGCGTCGCCCGGATCAGGCGCCACCCGATCAAGGCGATCGGGGGCGAGGACCTTGGTCGCGTCCGTCTGGACGCGGCGCGGCGCCTGCCGGGCGACCGGGTCTGGGCCTTGCTGACGGAAGGCGGCGAACGCCATGCCGGCGAGGGCCCCCGGCCCGAGCGCTGGCTGCCCAAATCCTGCTTTCTGCGCGGCGCGGCCTCGGCTGCGCTGCAGGCCGTTCAGGGCGGCTGGGGCGAGGGGGCCGTGGACGGCCCGATCCGCCTGACCCATCCCGACCTGCCCGACCTGAGTTTTGATCCGGCCCATGAGGGCGCGCGGCTGATCGATTGGGTCCGCCCGCTCTGGCCTGCGGACAAGCCGGCGCCGACGCGGCTCGTGCAGGGGCCGACCGGCTGGACCGATGTGGCGCAGCCCTGGATTTCGATCCTGTCGCTTTCCAGCCTGCGCGATCTTGAGGCCCGTCTGGGTCAACCCTTGGGCATTGAGCGCTGGCGCGGCAATATCTGGCTGGATGGCTGGGACGCTTATGGCGAGCGCGATCTTGTCGGTCAGGTCCTGACCATCGGCGGGGTCGAGTTGCGCGTCACCCAGACCATTGGCCGCTGCCCGGCGACCAGTGCCGATACCGCGACCGGGCGGATCGATATCGACATGCCCGAGGCGCTCAAGGCCCAGTTCGGGCATAGTGAATTCGGCATCTATGCCGAGGTGGTCACCGGCGGCGAGATCGCCCAGGGCGATGAGGTGCATGCATGAAGGTCGCTTTTCCGGTCGCCCCCGAGCCCGAACCCGAGGTGGCCGAGGCCGCGCGCCAGCTTTTCGCCGGGCCGGTCGATTTCGTGAAGGGCGTCGTCGCCATGGACGGCCTGCCCCCCGCCGACCGTCCCGAGGTCTGCTTTGCCGGGCGCAGCAATGTCGGCAAATCCAGCCTGATCAATGCGATCACCGGGCGAAAGTCGCTGGCGCGGGCCTCGAACACGCCGGGCCGCACGCAGGAGATCAACTATTTCGCTCTGGGCGAGCAGGCCTATCTGGTCGACCTGCCGGGCTACGGCTTTGCCAAGGCGCCGGTCGCGGTGGTGGCCAAGTGGCAGGCGCTGTTGAAGAACTATCTGTCGGGGCGTCCGACCCTGCGCCGGGCCTTTGCGCTGATCGACTCTCGCCATGGCGTCAAGGATGTCGACCATGAGATCATGCGCCTGCTGGACCGCGCGGCGGTGCCGTTTCAGGTCGTGCTGACCAAGGCCGACAAGATTGGCGCCCAGGCGATGGAGGCGACCGTCGCGCAGGTGCAGGAGGCGCTGCAAAAGCATCCCGCCGCCTATCCCGAGCTGGTGCTGACCAGTTCCGACAAGGGCCATGGCATCGCCACCCTGCGCGCGATCATCGCCGGTCTGGACTGATCCCGCCGCGCGCCCTAGGGTCGTTTGCGAAGCATAGGGACCGCCATGAGAAAGCAGAACATGAACCGTGACTGGACCGCGACCGCCCGCACGCTCTCTGAGGCGCTGCCCTATATGCAGCGCTATTCGGGCGCCGTCGTGGTGGTGAAATTTGGCGGCAATGCCATGGGCGACGAAGCGGCCATGGCCGAATTCGCCCGCGACATCGTGCTTATGAAACAGGTCGGCATCCATCCGGTCGTGGTCCATGGCGGCGGTCCGATGATCAACGATCTGCTGGGCAAGCTGGGCATCGAAAGCCATTTCGTGCGCGGCAAGCGCGTCACCACCCGCGAGACCGTCGAGGTGGTCGAGATGGTGCTGTCGGGCCTTGTGAACAAGCGCATCGTGCAGGCGATCAACGATGCCGGCGGGCGCGCGGTCGGGATCTCGGGCAAGGATGACGACCTGATGGTCTGCGAGGCCGACGACCCGGAACTGGGCTTTGTCGGCCGCCCGATCGAGATGAACGTCCAGATCATCCGCGACCTCTACAATGCCGGATTGATCCCGGTCATCGCCCCCGTCGCTACCGGGATGGAGGATAACGAGACCTTCAACGTCAATGGCGACACCGCCGCGGGCGCCATTGCCGGGGCGCTCAGGGCTGACCGGCTGCTTTTGCTGACCGATGTGTCGGGGGTCAAGGATGCCTCGGGCGAGGTGCTGACGGCGCTGAAGCCGCAGCAGGTGCGCGACATGATCGTTGCCGGCACCATTGCGGGCGGCATGATTCCCAAGACCGAAACCGCGCTCAAGGCGATTGAGGAGGGCGTGCGCGCCGTCACCATCCTTGACGGTCGCGTCCCCAATGCGGTGCTTCTGGAGCTGTTCACCGAGCATGGCGCTGGCAGCCAGATCCGCGCGACCAAGCCCAGCATCAAACCGCGCGGTTTGCGGCAGGGCGACAGCGAGCTCTGACAGCCCCCAAGAGAGTGCTTGCCGGGGCAGTGAAAGCTGTGGCAGGTTCGGCGGGCGGTGAAAATTAACATGGTCGAAAAGGCAATTCGATGACCCCTCAGGGACACTGCCGGCTTATCCTGACACGACATGCAAAATCGTCCTGGGACGATCCGACGCAGGCTGACCATGACCGGCCGCTGAACGAGCGTGGCCGCCGTTCGGCGCGCGAGCTGGGCGACTGGCTGGCCAGCCGGGGCTATGAACCCGAAGAGGTTCTGTGCTCGACCGCGCTGCGCACCCGCGAGACCTGGGAACGCGCTGCCGCCGCACCGCTGGAGGTGCGCCCGCTGGTGCGCTTTGAGCCGGGGCTTTATCATGCCTCGCCCGAAAAGATGCTGCAGATGCTGCGCACGGCCTCGGCGCCGACGGTGATGGTCGTGGGGCATAATCCCGGTATCGCCGAATTTGCCGCCATGCTGCCGGCACGGGTGCCGCTGGACCCGGATTTCCGCCGCTATCCCACGGCGGCGACGCTGGTCGTGGATTTCCAGGTCGACCGCTGGGCGGACCTGCAACCCGGCGAGGGCAGCGTTCTGGACTTTGTTCGCATCGACGGGCGCGGCTAGGGCGCGATCAGACCCGCATTTCCGTAATCATGCGGGCGGCGAACAGCCGCTCGACATCCTTGGCCCGGCAGAGTTCGGTCGCGGGCGTCTGCACGGTGGCCGAGGCCGCCGCCGCCGCAAGCCCCAGCGCATCGGCGACCGGCCAGCCCCGGGCATAGGCCAGCGTGAAGCCGGCCAGAAAGCTGTCTCCGGCGCCGACCTTGCTGATCACCGGCACGCGCGCGGCCTCGGCATGCCAGATGCCGTCATCGGTGGCGATGATATTGCCGTCGCGGCCCCGCGCCACGATCACCCCCCGCGCCGCGCCCGAAGCGACGAGGCTGGCGGCGAAGGCGGCGGTGTCGGCGCGATAGGGCAGCGGCCGCCCGGCCAGCCCCTCGGCCTCTTCGTCGTCCATGCGCAGGATCTCGACCCGGCGGTCGCGGGCGGCGGCGACGGTGGCCAGCGCCTCGCCCGAGGTGTCGACGATCAGCCTTGTGCCATGGCCCCGCAGCCGCTCTGCCAGCATTGCTGCGAAGGCGGGCGGCACGCCCGGAGGGTTCGAGCCGGAGAGGACCACCAGCGCCCCCTCGGCCGCGGCGCTGACGGCCAGCGCAAGCGCGCGCTCCACATCGCTTTCGGACCATGCCGGACCGGGCATGACAAAGCGGTATTGCTGGCGCGTGGCGCGGTCATCCGCGGTCAGCGATTGCCGCGTCTCGCCGGGGGCGGGCAGGGTGATCAGCGAGATCCCCGCCGCGTCGAGCATGTCGGCCATGCGCTGGCCGGTGGTGCCGCCAAGCGCGACCAGCGCCGCGCTGTGGCCACCCATATTGCGGATGGCGCGGCTGACATTGATGCCGCCGCCGCCGGGGTCAAAGCTTGGCGCCTCGCAGCGCAGCTTGATGTCGGGGACCACCCGCGCCGCGCTGGTGGACATGTCCAGCGCCGGGTTCAGGGTGATGGTCAGGATCGGGGCCTGATCCATCATTCCCACCATTTGTCGATGGTGGCGATGTCCTCATCCGACCAGCCGAAGTGATGGGCGAATTCGTGGATGACCACATGCGCGACCAGCGCCCCCAGCGTCACGTCGCCGCGCGCGGCCCATTCGTCCAGGATGGCGCGGCGAAACAGCCAGACCGTGTCGGGGAAATGTTGGGGATCGCTCGCGGATTTCTCGGTCATCGGCACGCCGTCATAAAGCCCGGTCAGCTCAAGCGGGTCGTCAATTTCCAGCTCGTCAAGGAATTCGTCGCTGGCGAAATCCTCGATGCGCAGCACCACCTGCGCGGCGGGGCCGGCGAATTCGGGGGGAAGGCCGGCGATGGCCTTGCGGGCCAGTTCCTCGATCACGCCCGTATCGGGGGCGGGGGCTTCTTTCCAGTCAAGCATTTGCTTACCTCGTCTTTGGTCCCGATATGGACAAAAACCGGCGTTTGTGA
>JAGPGI010000466.1 GCA_018056045.1 Paracoccus sp. (in: a-proteobacteria) | reverse complement strand
CCTCCGCCCTTGCACAAGACAGCGCCGAGCCGATCAGGATCGGCATCCTGCATTCGCTTTCGGGCACCATGGCGATTTCGGAGACCACGCTGAAAGACGCCATGCTGATGCTGATCGAAGAGCAAAACGCCAAGGGCGGCGTCCTTGGCCGCAAGCTGGAACCGGTGGTGGTCGACCCCGCCTCGGACTGGCCGCTTTTCGCAGAAAAGGCGCGCGAGCTGGTCGCGGGCGACAAGGTCTCGGCGGTGTTTGGCTGCTGGACCAGCGTGTCGCGCAAATCGGTGCTGCCGGTATTTCGCGAACTCGACAGCATCCTGTTCTACCCCGTCCAGTACGAGGGCGAGGAATCCGAGCGCAATGTCTTCTACACCGGCGCCGCACCGAACCAGCAGGCCATTCCGGCAGTGGAATATCTGATGGATCAGGGCGTCGAACGCTGGGTGCTGGCCGGCACCGACTATGTCTATCCGCGCACCACCAACAAGATCCTTGAGCAGTTCCTCAAGGACAAGGGTGTCGCGCCCGAGGATATCATGGTGAATTATACCCCCTTCGGGCAAAGCGACTGGCAGACCATCGTCTCGGACATCAAGGCCTTCGGGGGCGCGGGGAAAAAGACCGCCGTGGTCTCGACCATCAATGGCGATGCGAATGTGCCCTTCTACAAGGAACTGGCCAATCAGGGCATCACGGCAGACGACATTCCGGTCGTCGCCTTCTCGGTCGGCGAAGAGGAACTGGCCGGCATCGATACCGCGCCGCTGGTCGGCCACATGGCCGCCTGGAACTATTTCCAAAGCGTGGACGATCAGGCCAATTACGACTTCATCGACGCCTGGCACAGCTATACCGGCAAAGACGACCGGGTGACCAACGATCCTATGGAGGCCCATTACATCGGCTTCAACATGTGGGTGAAGGCCGTCGAAAAGGCCGGCACCACCGATCCCGACAAGGTCATCGACGCCATGGTCGGGATCGAGGTGCCGAACCTGTCGGGCGGCAAGGCGGTCATGGGCAAGGATCACCACATCACCAAGCCCGTCATGGTCGGCGAGATCAACGAGGATGGCCAGTTCGACATCGTCTGGGAAAGCGAGGGCGAGGTCGCGGGCGATGCCTGGTCGGATTACCTGCCCGAATCGAAACCTCTGGTCGCCGACTGGACCCAGCCAATCAACTGCGGGAACTACAACACCGAGACCAAGACCTGCGGTGGTGCCGCCCCCGCCATCAACTGACGCCCTGGCGCGGTGCACACCCTGCGCCGCGCCCCTGTTCCTGTGCGGAAAGGTATTTCCATGCGACTGATCCGGCTGGTCCTGATATGCCTGATGCTGCCTGCGGCGGCACTGGCGCAATCCTTCGACGAGATCGCAAGACTGCTGCCCGATGGCAGTTACGAGGACCGGGCCGCCCGCGTCTCGGCTTTGGCCGCCAGCGGCGATCCCCGCGCCGAGGCGCTGCTGTCGGCGCTGGCCGCGGGCGATCTGGCGGTGCTGAAATCCGACGGGCGGCTGGTCGTGGTGAGCGCGGATGTCGCGCGCGACGCGCTGGCCGGCACGGATGCCGGCCCCGTCACCCGCCGCGACGTGACCCGGGTGCGGGTGAACAACAACCTGCGCGGCCAGATCCGCGCGGTGCTGGGATCGCTGGGGCTGGCGGCCACCGATCCCGCCGCCCGCGCCCGCGCCGCAAGCCAGCTTGAGGCCGCGCCCGACCCGGCGCAACTGCCCGCGCTGGAACAGGCGCTTGGCGCGGAAACCGATCCGGCGGCGAAATCGGCGCTGGAGCTTGCCCGCGCCACCGTGCTGCTGTCGGCCCCCGAGGCCGCGCCCGAGGCCCGCGCTAACGCGCTTTCGCTGATCGTCGCCCGCCGGGGCGCATCCGCGCAGGCGCTGATCCGCGCCCAGCTTGACGACCCGGCGCTGAAGGATGCCGCCGCCTCGGCCCTGACCCATATCGAGCGCGCCGAAAAGCTGCGCGGCTGGGGGCTGACGCTGTGGCAGGGTGTCTCGCTGGGTTCGGTCCTGCTGCTGGCGGCCATCGGGCTGTCGATCACCTTCGGCGTCTGCGGCGTCATCAACATGGCTCATGGCGAGCTGGTGATGCTGGGCGCCTACACGACCTTCGTGGTGCAAGAGATGATCCGCAACCACGCGCCGGGCCTGTTCGACTGGTCGCTCGCGATCGCCCTGCCGCTGGCCTTTGTCGTCACCGGCGCCATCGGCATCGCCATCGAGCGCGGCATCGTGCGCAAGCTTTACGGCCGCCCGCTTGAGACGCTTCTGGCGACATGGGGCGTCAGCCTGATCCTGCAACAGGCGGTGCGCTCGATCTTCGGACCGAACAACCGTCAGGTCGGAAACCCTTCGTGGATGTCGGGCAGCACCGAGGTTTTCGGAATCGCACTGACCTGGAACCGGATCTGGATCCTGCTGTTCGCGCTGGCCGTTTTCGCCTTTCTGATGCTGGTCCTGCGCCGCACCGCGCTTGGGTTGCAGATGCGGGCGGTGACGCAGAACCGCGCCATGGCCGCCGAAATGGGCATCCGCACCGGCAAGGTCGACGCGCTGACATTCGGCCTTGGCGCCGGCATCGCCGGGCTTGCGGGCGTGGCGCTCAGCCAGATCGACAATGTCTCGCCCAATCTTGGACAGGGCTATATCG
>JAGPGI010000465.1 GCA_018056045.1 Paracoccus sp. (in: a-proteobacteria) | reverse complement strand
AAACCGCTCTATACCGCCGAGGACACCAAGGACCTGCCGCATCTGGGCAGCCTGCCGGGGATCGAACCCTTTACCCGTGGTCCGCGCGCGACCATGTATGCCGGCCGGCCATGGACGATCCGGCAATATGCGGGCTTTTCGACGGCAGAAGAATCGAACGCATTTTATCGAAAAGCCCTGGCGGCCGGTCAGCAGGGGGTATCCGTCGCCTTCGATCTGGCCACGCATCGCGGCTATGACAGCGACCATCCCCGCGTCGAAGGGGACGTGGGCAAGGCCGGGGTCGCCATCGATTCGGTCGAGGACATGAAAATCCTCTTCGACGGCATCCCGCTGGACAAGGTTTCGGTCTCGATGACCATGAACGGCGCGGTGATCCCGATTCTGGCGAATTTCATCGTGACGGGCGAGGAACAGGGCCATTCCCGCGCCGTGTTGTCGGGCACGATCCAGAACGACATCCTCAAAGAGTTCATGGTGCGCAACACCTATATCTATCCGCCCGAACCCAGCATGCGGATCATTTCGGACATCATCGAATACACCTCGAACGAGATGCCGAAGTTCAACTCGATCTCGATCTCCGGCTATCACATGCAGGAGGCGGGCGCGAACCTCGTGCAGGAACTGGCCTATACGCTGGCCGACGGGCGCGAATATGTGCGCGCGGCGATCGCGGCGGGGATGGATGTGGATGCCTTTGCCGGGCGGCTGTCGTTTTTCTTTGCCATCGGCATGAATGTCTTCATGGAAGCGGCGAAGCTGCGCGCGGCGCGGCTACTCTGGACGCGGATCATGAAGGAATTCGCGCCGAAAAAGGCCTCCAGCCTGATGTTGCGCACGCATTGCCAGACCTCGGGTGTCAGCCTGCAGGAGCAAGACCCCTATAACAACGTCGTGCGCACCGCCTATGAGGCGCTGGCGGCGGCACTGGGCGGCACGCAATCGCTGCACACGAACGCACTGGACGAGGCGATTGCGCTGCCCACCGAATTCAGCGCCCGCATCGCCCGCAACACCCAGCTGATCCTGCAGGAGGAAACCGGCATCACCCATGTCGTCGACCCCTTGGCCGGCAGCTATTACGTCGAAAGCCTGACCGCAGAGCTGGCCGACAAGGCCTGGGCGCTGATCGAGGAGGTCGAGGAAATGGGCGGCATGACCAAGGCGGTCGCCAGCGGCATGCCCAAGCTGCGCATCGAGGAAACCGCCGCCCGGCGTCAGGCGCTGATCGACCGCGGCGAGGAGGTCATCGTCGGCGTGAACAAGTATCGGCTGGCGCAGCAGGACCCGATCGACATTCTGGATATCGACAACGTCAAGGTGCGCGAGGCGCAGATCGCGCGGCTGAAATCCATGCGCGCGACCCGGGACGAGGCCGCCTGTCAGGCGGCGCTGGACGAGCTGGCGCGCCGGGCGCGCGCGGGCGGCAATCTTCTGGAAGCTGCGGTCGAGGCCGCGCGGGCGCGGGCATCGGTGGGGGAAATCAGCATGGCGATGGAAAAGGAATTCGGCCGTCACCGCGCTGAGGTCAAGACCTTGGCCGGAGTTTACGGTGCGGCTTACGAGGGCGACGACGAATTCGCCCAGATTCAGCGCGACGTCGAGGAATTCGCCGAGGACGAGGGCCGCCGCCCGCGCATGCTGGTGGTGAAAATGGGTCAGGACGGCCATGACCGGGGCGCCAAGGTCATCGCCACCGCCTTCGCCGATATCGGCTTTGACGTCGAGGTCGGGCCGCTGTTCCAGACCCCCGAAGAGGCCGCTCAGGACGCCATCGACAGCGATGTGCATGTCGTGGGGATCAGCTCGCAGGCGGCCGGGCACAAGACGCTGGCGCCCAAGCTGATCGCGGCGCTGGAGGCGCAGGGCGCGGGCAATGTCATCGTCATCTGCGGCGGCGTCATTCCGCAGCAGGATTACGATTTCCTGCGCAAGGCCGGGGTCAAGGCGATCTTTGGGCCGGGAACGAATATCCCCGCCGCCGCGCGGGACATTCTGGCGCTGATCCGACAGAGCCGGGGCGCGTGAGACTGCCACGGCGGACCTGATCGGCGCTGTCGCATGGATATTTGGATGAAGAAGAAAGGGCCTGCCCTCCGGTCGAGGGGGCGGGCCTTGATCCGGCCGTCATGCGCGGCTCTCTTGTAAGGCCAAAGGGGCTGTGAAAGACTCGGATCAAAACGCGAGGACAGCATGAACGACGGGCGCAACGGCACGGTCAAGCAGATCATCTGCATCAAATGGGGCACCAAGTTCGGCCCCGAATTCGTGAACCGCCTGCACGGGATGATCTCGCGCAATATCACCCCGCCCTTTCGGCTATACTGCTTCACCGATGACGGGGCGGGGCTGCATCCCGATATCGCCATCCGGCCCCTGCCCGAATTCGAGTATCAGGCCCCGGTGAACACGCGCGGCAAATGGCCGAAATCGCGGCTTTGGGGCGATCTGGGCGATGTGACCGGGGTGGTGCTGTTTCTGGATCTGGACGTCATCGTCACCGGCAGCCTTGATGATTTCTTCAGCTTTGGTGACCCGGACGACACCGTGGTCGGGCTGAACCCGAACACGCCCTTTGAAAAGATGGGCCAGACCTCGGTCTATCGGATGCGGGTGGGCAAGCTGAAACCCCTGCAGGACATCTTTCGCGCCGATCCGCAGGCCGCCGCCGACA
>JAGPGI010000464.1 GCA_018056045.1 Paracoccus sp. (in: a-proteobacteria) | reverse complement strand
GGTGCAGGCTGCCGCCGCCAATCCCGACATGATCAATTTCTATGCCGAGACCTTTGGCATCCGCCGCGTCGTCCTGCCGCGCGTGCTGACCGTGGATGAGATCACCAGGATCAACCGCGAAATCGACGTCGAGACCGAGGTTTTCGTCTTTGGCGGGCTGTGCGTCATGGCCGAGGGGCGCTGTTCGCTGTCCTCCTATGCCACGGGGCTGTCGCCCAATATGAACGGTGTCTGCTCGCCCGCGAGCCACGTTGCCTATGCCGAGATCGCCGGCCACAACGAGGCGCGTCTGGGCGGCTATCTGATCCACCGCACGCCCAAGGGGGCAAGCGTGCCCTATCCGACGCTGTGCAAGGGCTGCTTTACCTCGGCCGACGGTGCAGGCGACAGCGTGACCGGGCATATCTTCGAGGATCCGGTCAGTCTGGACGCGACCGAGCTGATCCCGGCGCTGCAAAAAGCCGGCGTCACCGCGCTGAAGATCGAGGGGCGGCAACGCTCGCGCGCTTATGTCGCGCAAGTTGTGCGGGCCTTTCGCGCGGCGGTTGATGCGGCGGCAGCGGGGGCGCCGATGCCGGCGGGGTTGCTGATGAAACTGACCGAAGGCCAGGCCGCCACCACCGGCGCCTATGCCAAGACCTGGCGCTAGGTCCGGAGAACGCGACATGGACATGACAATCGGCCCCATCGCCTTTTTCTGGACCGCCGAACAGGTGCGCGATTTTTATCGCGGGCTTGCCGCCGGCCCCGCGCCGCGCGTGGTGATCGGCGAATGGGTCTGCTCGAAACGTCTGCCCTTCTGGCAGCACGAGATCCCCGAGGCGGTCGAAACCCTGCAGGCCGCCGGCAAGGAGGTGGCGCTGTCCTCGCTGACGCTGGTCACGCTGAAACGCGAACGGCGCCAGACCGAAGAACTCTTCGCCACCGGCATCCCGGTCGAGATCGCCGACCTGACGGCGCTGAAATACCTGCCCGAGGGCACACCCTTCTGGGTCGGACCGACGATCAACGTCTATAACGAGGGCACGCTGGAATGGCTGGCAGGCAAGGGCGCCCGGCGGATCTGCCTGCCGCCGGAACTGCCGCTGGCCTCGGTGGCCAAGCTGGCGCGGGCCGGCCAGCAGGCCGGGGTCGCGGTCGAGGTCTGGGGCCATGGCCGGGCGCCGCTGGCGATCTCGGGGCGGTGCTATCACGCGCGGCTGCATGACCGGGCCAAGGACAGCTGCCTGTTCGTCTGCGGCGAGGACCCCGATGGCCGCGATGTCAGGACGCTGGACGGGCAGGACTTCCTGACGGTGAACGGCGTGCAGACGCTGGGCCATGCCCATATGACCGTGGCCCGCCAGATCGGGGATCTGGCGCAGGCCGGGATCTCGGCGATCCGCCTGTCGCCCCAGATCGGCGATTTCGGCGCGCTGATCGCGACCTATGACGCGCTGGCGCGGGCGCAGATCGGCGGGGCAGAGGGGCTGGCGCAGCTCAGGGGCCTGATGCCCGGCGCGGCGATGGCCGACGGGTTTCTGGCCGGAACGCCAGGCGTCTCGATGGCCGGGCATGGGGGCTGACACCCGACTCCGACCGCGCCACCTTCACCCTGCCATCTTTCATGTCGAAATATCCTCGGGGGGTGCGGGGGGCAGACAGCCCCCCGTCCTTGAAGTCGGCCCGCCATGCCAGATCGCAAAGCGCAGCGTCTCGACGCTGTCCCGGATCGCTTCGCTGCTCTCCAGCGTGTAATCCTCGTTCTCGATCGAGATCACATCGTCATAGCCGATCCTGCGCAGCGCATCGACAATGTCGCGCCAGCCGCGCCGCGACAGACCATGGCCCAGCGGCACGAAATTCCATGACCGGAGACCGACCGGGGTCACATGCTTGTCGTCCAGCGTGCCGTTGACGCGGGCAACGGGCTCGATCCGGGTGTCCTTGCCATGGACGTGATAGATATGCCCGGCTCCCAGCGCCTCTATGGCCGAGACCGGATCGCCGCCCATCCAGATCAGGTGCGACGGGTCGAAATTCATGCCGAGGACAGGCCCGACAGCATCGCGCAGGCGCAGATAGGTCTCGACATTGTAGACGCATTGGCGGCCGTGGTTCTCGATGCAGAGGCGCAGGCCACGGCGCTCGGCTTCCTGCGCATGTTCGCGCCAGAACGGCAGCACGCGCTCGTGCCATTGCCATTCGACCATCTCCAGCGCCTCGAGCGGCCAGGATGAGGTGATCCAGTTCGGGCAACTGTCGGTGGCATTCCCGGCCGGCAGGCCCGACATCATCACGATGCGCCCGACGCCCAGCAGGCTGGCCAGCTCCAGCGTGTCCCGCGCCAGCCGCGCATCCTCGCGGCCTGTCGGTCCGGGATGCAGCGGATTGCCCGAGCAGTTCAGCGCCGAGATCTGCAGTCCGCGCTCGCGCAGCATGCCCATCAGCCGGTCGCGCGCGGTGTCCGATCCAAGCAGCGCGCCGATATCGGCATGCGGTGCCGAGGACCAGCCGCCAAGGCCGAACTCGACATGGCTCAGCCCCAGCTCGGCCACGCGGTCCAGCATGCTGGCCAGCGGCAGGGTGCCGAACCCGTCTGTATTGATGCCGATCTTCATCCGTCGTCCTTTCTCAATGCGCCACTCTCACAGCGTGACAGGGCCGCGGCTGACCGAAGCCTGCTGAATGGCATCCAGA
>JAGPGI010000463.1 GCA_018056045.1 Paracoccus sp. (in: a-proteobacteria) | reverse complement strand
CACCTTGCTGACCGGGCAGCCCTTTTCGGCCTTGCGCGCCGCCTCCTCGATCACCGCGCGGTCGCCCTTGCCTGAAATCCGGGTCGTCAGATGCGCGGTCTTGATCGCGAAACCGCCATCCTCCTGATCCAACCCGATCTTCGAGGTGGTTTCGATCACGACATCGGTCACGCCCTCGCCGGCCAGAATATTTGACAGCGCCATGCTGAAACAGGCGGCATGGGCGGCGCCGATCAGTTCCTCGGGATTGGTGCCGGGCGCACCCTCGAAGCGGGTCTTGAAGCCATAGGGCTGGTCGGACAGCACCCCGGATTTGGTCGAGACGGTGCCCTTGCCGTCCTTGAGGCCGCCTTCCCATTTTGCCGAGCCGGAATTGACGATCATTTCTGTCTCCTTTCGGGTGAGGTCACGGGCATAACGCGCGCCGCCTTGTGCGGGTTCATTCGCCGCCCTATCCAAGCAGAAAAAGGACGGGGGGAACATGCCGGTCTATGAACTGGCCGCGCTTGGCGCAGCCATCTGCTGGGCGGTGACCGGCATCCTGTCGCAATCGGCCGCGCAGGCGCTGGGACCGTTCGGCTTCAACCGGCTGCGGCAGGCGATGGTCGCGGTGATGCTGGGGGTGATCGTCCTTGCCACCGGGCGCTGGCACGGGATTGAGATGGACGATCTGTGGCGGCTGTCGCTGTCGGGCGTCATCGGCATCTTTCTGGGCGATACGCTGCTTTATGTTGCGCTGATCCGGCTGGGGCCGCGTCGGGCGGGGGCGCTGTTTGCGCTGAACGCGCCGATGGCGGCGGTGATGGGCTGGCTGTTTCTGGGCGAGGCGCTGTCGCCTCTGGCCGCGCTGGGGGTGGCACTGTCCACGGTGGGCGTCGCCATGGCGGTGCTGGGGCGCGCCGGCCGCTCGGGCGGGCACCGGTTCGAGGCGGTGCGGGGCTCGGTCTGGATCGCCTCGGGCTATGGTTTGCTGGCTGCGGCGGGGCAGGCGCTGGGATCGCTGATCGCGCGCCCGGTGATGGCGCAGGGCTTTGACCCCTATGCCGCCTCGCTGATCCGGGTAAGCGTGGCCGTGGCCTGCCTGATCCTGCTGATGGCGCTGCCGATCCGCGCGGTGCAGCCTTTGGCGCGTCCGACGTCGCGGGTGATCTTGCTCAGCGCCCTCTCTGGCCTGATTGCCATGGTCATCGGGATGACGCTGCTGATGTTCGCGCTGCAGGGCGGCAAGGTGGGCATCGTTTCGACGCTGTCGGCGCTGTCGCCGGTGCTGATCCTGCCGGTTCTTTGGGCGATGACCGGGGCGCGGCCCTCGGCAACCTCATGGGCGGGGGCGCTGATCGCGGTGGCCGGGATGGCGCTGATTTTCCTCAGATGAGGGACGGATTGACGGCTTTGTCATTTGCCTGCGCAAACTCCGCGCGATTAACTCAGGACGCAACCTGCAGGAGACCCCCCCATGCGCCAGATCTTCGCCCCCCTCGCCATCGCCGCGCTGATCGCGCTGCCGGTCGTTGCACAGGACCATGCGGCGATGGACCATTCGGGTCCTGGCGACACGCCCTCGACAGCCGCCTACAAGCAGGCGATGGACCGGATGAATCAGGACATAATGATCGAATATACCGGTGATGCCGATGTCGATTTCATGCGCGGAATGATCCCGCATCACCAGGGTGCCATCGACATGGCCAAGGTGGCGCTGGAATATGGCAAGGACCCCGAGGTGCGGGCGCTGGCCGAAGAGGTCATCAAGGCGCAAGAGGCGGAAATTGCCATGATGCAGGAATGGCTCAAGGCCCATTACAAGGCCGAATAGCCTCTGACCCGGGGTGGCAGCGGGGTCAGCGCAGCAGCCGCTCGGCCTCCTGAATGGCGAAACGGTCGGTCATGCCGGCGACGTAATCCAGCACCACGCGGGCGCGGCCGGTCTCGTCGCCCGCAGCCTCGGCCGCCTGAAACCAGTTCTCGGGCATCTTTGATGGATCATTCAGGAACAGCGGGAATAGCCCGTTCAGCATCTCCGTGACCCGCTGACGCTCGACCACGACCGAAGGCGCGCGATACATACGCTGGAACAGGAACAGCTTGATCGCCTTGAGATTCTGGTAAAGCGGCTTGGAGAACCGGATGATCGGCCCCTCCATGTCGCGGATATCCTGCGCGCTTTGCGGCTGCAGGCTGGTCAGCCGGTTCTGCGCCACCGCGATCACATCCTCGACCATGACGCCAAAGACGCGGCGCAGCGCCTCGTGCCGGCGCCGCATCGGGTCAAGGCCGGGATGCAGGCGGTCGACCTCGGCAAAGGCCTCGCCGACGACCGGCAGTTGCGCCAGATCCTCCTCGGAAAACAGTCCGGCGCGCAGCCCGTCATGCAGATCGTGGTGGTTATAGGCCACGTCATCGGCGACGGCGGCGACCTGCGCCTCGGCGCTGGCATTGGTGTGCAGCTCAAGGTCCCATTCGGCATTCACCTCGGCCAGCGCATAGGGCAGGGGGCCGGTGACGGGGCCGTTATGCTTGGCGATGCCTTCAAGGCTTTCCCAGGTCAGGTTCAGCCCGTCGAAATCGGCGTAATGGCGTTCCAGCCGGGTCACGATGCGCAGCGCCTGCGCATTGTGGTCAAAGCCGCCATAGGGCGACATTAGGACGGCGAGCGCATCCTCTCCGGTATGGCCAAAGGG
>JAGPGI010000462.1 GCA_018056045.1 Paracoccus sp. (in: a-proteobacteria) | reverse complement strand
CTTTACGCGCATTTCCCGCCGCCGCTGCAGGGCGCGCCCTCGGCCGCCGAGCCCACGCCCGAGCGGCTGGACCGCATCATCGCGCAGGCCGTGGCGCGGCGCCGGCTGGGCCGGCCGGGGCTTTACATGCAGAGCCGCTTTCCCGAGAAGGACCGCGAGAACGGCAAGACCTCGGCGCCCTATGCCGTCCTGCAGGGCTTTGCCGAGATCTTCCCCGATTTCGAGCCCTGGCTGGCGGCGCGCATCGAGGCCGATGTGCATGGCCACCTGTTCGCCAAGCACGGGGTCGAGTTCGCCGGGCGCGGCGCCATCGGGCCGGGGGCGCTCTCGGACAGCGCCGCGCTGCGCGATCTGGATCCGCGCAGCTTTGTGGCGAACCTGATCCGCATCTCGCGGCGGATGCAGGTCTGGCAATACAGCCCGCGCGACATGCAGCAGTTGAACTGGTTCATGGCGACCGACCCCAATGCCCGCATCTTCGTGGTGACCGGGGCATGGGTGGTGCCGCTGCTGCATTCGGGCATGCCCTTTGACGATATCCGCCGCATCGCCGCCGTGCTGCAGCGCATCGAACTGGAGCAGATGAAGACGCTGCGTTCGGTCTGGGTCAAGGCGCGCGTCCATATCTGGGATCTGGGCGATTTCAGCGCCCGCCCGGCCGGAGTCCTGAGCGCGGTGCTGCGCGATCTGGGGGGCGATCCGGATGCCGTGGGCGATCATCTGCCGCAGATGCGCGATCTGGCCCGCATGGGGCGTTTTCTGCAACGGTTGCGCAATGCCGGGTTGAAGCCGCAGCTGATGGGTGATTTTCCGGTGGTCGATACGACCCGCAGCCATGATGAGGACATGACATGACGCAGCCATTTCGCAGCTTTGTCATCTTCGCGGAAATGCGCACCGGCTCGAACCTGCTCGAGGCGACGCTGAACGCCATCAAGCGCGTCACCTGCTTTGGCGAGGCCTTCAACCCCTATATGATGGGCTGGCCCGACAAGGACGAGCTCAAGGGCATCACCATGGCCGAGCGCGACGCCGATCCACACCGGCTGCTGGCGGCGATCTTTGACAAGCCCAATCACCTGCCCGGATTTCGCTATTTCCACGACCACGATCCGCGCGTTCTCGATGCTATCATCGAGAACCGGGCCTGCGCCAAGATCATCCTGACCCGCAACCCGGTGGACAGCTTCGTCTCGACCGCGCTGGCGCGCGCCACCAACCAGTGGAAGCTGAACGAGACCGAGACCGCCGTCCCCGCCACCATCCATTTCGACAGCGAGGAATTCCGGCAGCTGACCGGCGCCGTCGAGGAGTTTCAACTGAACCTGCTGCACCGCCTGCAGGTCACCGGGCAGAGCGCCTTCTGGCTGAGCTATGAGGATCTGCGCGATGCCGGCGTGATGACCGGGCTTTTGCACTGGCTGGGGCGCTCTGATCTGGAACTGGTCAAGCCGGCCAGCGATCAGGTGCCGCAAAATCCGCGCGAACTGGCCGAAAAGGTCAGCAATTTCGATGAGATGCAGGCCGAACTGGCCCGGCTTGACCCGTTCATGCTGCGCCGCATCCCGAATTTCGAGCCGCGCAAGGGGCCGGCTGTGCCCTCGTTTCTTGGCGCCGAGACCGGCAAGGGTCTGATCTTCATGCCAATCAAGGGCGGCCCCACGCAACAGATCGCCGGCTGGCTGGGTGCCATGGGCGAGGTCACGGGCGATTTCAACCAGAACAGCCTGCGGCAATGGAAGCGCGACCATACCGGCCATCGCAGCTTTACCGTGCTGCGCCATCCGTTGTTGCGGGCATGGACGGCGTTTGCGGCGCTGCTTGCGGGCAAAAAGGCCGAGCTGCGCCAGTTGATGCGCGATGTCCATCGGGTGCCGCTGCCCCCCGACGCCGAGCTGGCGGCGCTGGACGATCGTCGCAAGGCCGAACTTTTCGAGGCGTTTCTGGACTTTCTGCGCCGCAACCTGAACGGGCAGACCTCCTTGCCGACGCCCTCCGACTGGGCGAGCCAGTCCGAGATTCTGGCCGGTTTCTCGCGCTTTGGCGCCCCCGATCTGGTCCTGCGCGAGTCCGATCTGGTCCGCGATCTGGCTTGGCTCGCGGCCAGCGCCAGGATCAGGAACCCGGTCGATGCGCCCGAGGCGCCGGAATTTCCGGCCTTTCTGGGCGAACAAAGCCTGCGCGCGGCGGCGAAAAAGGCCTATCTGCGCGACTATGTCGCCTTTGGCTTCGCCGGCCAGCCCTGAGCGTCAGCCCTGCGGGGTCATGGCCTTGCGCTGGCGGGTGCGTTCCAGCCCCAGCTGGCGTTCGCGCCAGATGATCAGGATGCCGGCGGTGATGACCAGCGCAGCACCCGCCAGCATCACCAGCGTCGGCGCCTCGCCAAAGACGAACCAGCCGATGATCAGCGCCAGAATCATCGAGACATATTCGAACGGCGCCACCAGCGAGGCATCTGCATAGCGATAGGCCGAGGTCATCAGGATCTGTCCCAGCCCGCCCAGCAGCCCCATGCTGATCAGCAGCGCGGCCTGCGTCATATCCGGCATCACCCAACCAAAGGGCAGTGTCAGCAGCCCCAGCAGCGTCGAGGTGATCGAGAACCAGAACACGATGGCCGAGGTCCGCTCCTCGCGCACCAGCTTGCGGACAAAGATCTGCGCCAGGGCGGTGCAGGCGGCGG
>JAGPGI010000093.1 GCA_018056045.1 Paracoccus sp. (in: a-proteobacteria) | reverse complement strand
GGCGGCGATGTGAAATCGATCACCAGCACCTTCTATGGCGGTATCGAAAGCCAGGCATGGCGCGAGAACGTCACCATGCTGGCCGAATTCGAGGCCGGCGCCGTGCATATGCTGGGCGATGATGACAGCCGCCTGATGGAGCGCTTTACCGGCAACAGCAAGATCCGCGGCTTTGAGCCGAACGGCTATGGCCCGCGCGACCTTTATGCCCCGAACGAGGACATGCTGGGCGGCAACTATTTCTGGGCGCTGCGCACCGAGGTTCAGTTCCCGCTGGGTCTGCCCGAGGAATACGGCATCACCGGCGGCCTGTTCGCCGATGCCGGTTCGGTCTGGGGGCTGGACAACAATATCGGCGCCTATGGCGAAGAGGCCGATGACAGCATGAAGGTCCGCGCCGCGATCGGGGCCTCGCTGTTCTGGACCACGCCGATCGGTCCCTTGCGCTTCAACTTCTCGCATGCCGTGAAGAAAGAGGATTACGATGATGAGCAGAACTTCGATCTGACCATCTCGACCAAGTTCTGATGCGCGAGAGGGGGGCGATTGCGGGTCTGGCGCTGGCGGTCCTGGTGGCCGCCGCGCCGATGCTGAACGCCCAGGGGGCGGCGCCAGCGCGTGCCGACCAGCTTGGCGAGAGGTCGAATGTCTTCTCGACGGCGCCGATTCTTGTCGAGGCGCCGGGCGCGCCAGCCGGCAGCGCCGTGCTGCCGGTCATCACGCTGGATCAGGACATGCTTTACCTGAACTCGAAATGGGGTCAGCGCGTCCAGGCCGATCTGGAACGGCAGGGGAGAGAGATCGCCGCCGAGAATGACCGGCTGGAAAAGCAGTTCGCCGATGAAGAGCGCGAACTGACCCAGTTGCGCGCCACGCTGCCGCCCGAGGAGTTCCGCACCCGCGCCGATGCCTTTGACACCCGCGTGGTCGAGGTCCGGCGCGAGCGTGCCAATGCCGCGCGCGAGTTGCAAAACCGGGCCAACGAGGAGCGCGGCGCCTTTTTCCGCGCGGCGCTGCCGGTTCTGGCGGCGATGATGCGCGAGCGTGGCGCTGTGGCGGTGCTGGACCGCAATTCGGTCTTTGTCGCCGCCGAAAGCATCGACGTGACCGAGGCGCTGATCCAGCGTCTGGATGCCAGTATCGGCGCCGGTCCGGCCGACCCTGCCGCCACGCCGCAGGTGCCCGCCCTTCCGGCCCCGGCGCCAGAGGAGCCGGAACCCGCAACGGCACCAGCACCGGCACCGGGCGGAAACTGAGCTCGATCAGCCGGTCACGCCGCCAAGACGGCGGTCCAGTTCGCCGATGCGCTGCGTCAGCAGGTCGAAAAACCCCTTGGCATCGACATCGCGGATGAAGGTCGCGTTCGCCTCGCGTCCGGTCACCCGCCACCAGTCGGCGACGGTCATGCCGACGGTGAATTCGCCCTCGGTCTCGATCTCGACATTGATGTGGCGGCCGGAAAACAGTTCGGGTTTCAGCAGCCAGGCGATGGTGCAAGGATCGTGCAGCGGCGCGCCATTGCTGCCGTATTTCTCGCGGTCGTAGCGTTCGAAGAAATCGGTCCAGCTTGCCACGGCCTGACCGATGCGGCCCATGGCGGCCATGCCATCGACCCATGCGCGGCTGGTCAGGGCCTTGTGGGTGACATCAAGCGGCATCACGACCAGCGGCACGCCGCTGGCAAAGACCAGTTTGGCGGCCTCGGGATCGACATAGATGTTGAACTCGGCCGCCGGGGTGATGTTGCCGACCTCGAAATAGGCGCCGCCCATCAGCACGATTTCCTGCACGCGGGGGATGATGTCGGGGGCGCGCTGGAAGGCCGTGGCGATATTGGTCAAGGGCCCGATCGGGACCAGCGTGATCGTGCCCGGGGCTTCGCGGCGCAGGGTCTCGATCAGGAAATCGACGGCATGGCCGGGGGAGGCCTGAATGGCGGGCTCGGGCAGGGTGATGCCGTCAAGGCCGGTCTTGCCATGGACATGCTCGGCCGTGACCAGCCTGCGCGAGATCGGCCTGTCGCAGCCCGCATAGACCGGCAGATCGGGCCGCCCGGCCAGTTCGCAGAGCGTCAGCGCGTTTCTCACGGTGTGGTGCAGCGGCACGTTGCCGGCGACGATGCTGAGGCCCAGCACCTCGAGTTCAGGGCTGGCCAGCGCCAGCAGGATCGCCACCGCGTCGTCCTGACCGGGATCGGTGTCGATGATGATCTTGCGCGCCATGATCCTTGTCCTTTCGAAATCCGTTGTGGTCAGGGAACCCGCTCGCGCTGCGGGATGCAAGTGCCCGCGTTCGGCTAGTTTGCGGCGGGCTGCAGATGGGTGATGCCGGTCGCGGCCGCCCGCGCCAACGCCGGGTCCAGCGACATGCCGACATATTCGCCACGCCGCCACAGCTCGGCCATGTCGTCGTAATGGCGCGACAGCGGATGCCCGGATTGCCCGGTCGAGATGACAAAGACCGAACTGTCGGGATCGGCAAGGTCATAGACGCCGCGATAGGCCGCGCCCTTGACGTTCAGCCACGGATTGCGGCCCGTGCCCAGAAAGCCCGCCCGCGCCACGGTCGATTCCCCGCCCGAGGTCGGCTGCAGCAGGTTCACGATGTAAGAGATCACCCGCATGTCCCCCAGTGCCGGATGCACATGGCGGGCGCGGTGCAGATCGCCCCAGCGCCAGCTTGCCAGATCCGGGCCAAAGCGGCCCGAAAGATCCAGGAGCGCCGCGTCCAGCGCCTGCCGGGCGATCTGGGTGCAGGTCTCGACCGGTGCGGACTGGCGGCTGTCGCACCAGATGCCGGCGCCTCCGGCATTGCGGAAGACCCGCTCGATGAAGCCGGGATAAAGCTCGGTCAGCTCGTCGGCCAGGGGGCCCAGATCATCGCGCACCAGCCGGTCCTGCAGCGCCCGCATCCATGCGGCATAGATCAGCGGCTCGGGCAGGTGCTCGTTCATGGCGCCGTCCCAATTGGCCATCAGCGCCAGCGCGTCCTGACGCAGCCGCTCGGGCGTGCCAAGGGCGGCGGGCTCGTCGGTGAACCACAGATCGGCGCCAACCAGAGGCAGCAGGGCGCGGGCGACGGGACTGACGATGTCGTTCTGGGCGGCGATGAAGCTGTCGCGCGAATGCACCTCGCGCGAGTCGATCAGATAGCGCAGGCGGTCCTGCCGATAGCGGTCGCCCCGGTCATGGCCCAGCGTGGCATCCGGCCCGGACCCGGCGCCGGTGGTGGCGACGATTCCGTTTTCGGGGGCGAGGTCGGTCAGGGCGGCGGGCGCCGGGGCCAGCCCCTGCCAGTGGTTCGCGGCGATCCAGCCCGGCACCGGCATGCGGCCGGCGGATTGATGGCCCGGCCCGCGCTGCGGCACGGCTCCGGCCAGCAGCTGACCCACCCCATCGACGTCAGCCAGCGTCACCGTCAGCGCCGGGGCCACCATGCCGCCAAGCGCGCGTGCGGCGTCCTGCCGGTCCTGCGCCTGCATCAGCCCGATCAGCGCGCTCATGCTGGTATCCCCGTCGCGTCCGCCGGTCCAGGACAGCGCGGCGACATGGCCTGCGGGCAGGATGGTGCCAAGACCCAGATGTCCGCCGGGGATGACCGGCCCGTTCGCGGTTTCGCGCAGGGTGATGGTCTGGGGATCAGTGCCCCGGACATGCAGGGTCTCGCGCCGGGTGGTGAATTCGGTCCAGCCATCGGCGCCGCGATAGCGGTTCGGCTCTCCGGGCTGGACCTCTTCGATGTAAAGGTCCTGATCGTCGATCTGGGCCGGGGTGATGCCCCATGCCAGCCGGGTATTGCGGCCCGAGAGCACCGCGGGGATGCCCGGAATGGTGCCGCCGATGACCCCGCCCGAGGCAAGCTCGATCCGCGCCAGATACCACAGGCCCGGCGCGGTCAGCGCGAATTGCGGGTCATTGGCCAGCAATGCCCCCGAGGCGGCCGTCCGCGCCGAGGCCGCCGCGAAGCCATTGGCCGAGGCCCCGGCCGAGGGCGCAAGATAGCCCGCCAGCGTCGAGGTCCAGTCCGGCGCGCCCGCACGCCGCTCGGGCGCGGCCAGACGCGCGCCCGGAAACTGCGCGGCATAGCCCGGCATTGCAGCCTCGCCCGGCATGGCGACCAGATCCTGACCGCGCTCGGGATCGGCCATGGAAAGCCGCGCGCGCAGAATCTCGCGCCGCATCTGCACCGTCGACGAGGCCGCCAGCAGTTTCAGAATCGCCAGCGAATCCGCCGGCTCCCAATAGGAGATCTCGTCGGGATAGAGGAAGAATTCCGGCGCCCCCCGGCCGCGCGCGCCAAGGTTCACCTGTTCGATCCAGGCGTTCACCCCCTCGGCATAGGCGGTCAGCGCCTCGCTGGCCTGCGGCGTCTGTGCCTCAAGCGAGGCGCGGGCGTTACGGTAAAGCCCCAGCCGGCGCGCCAGATCGTCGGCGGGCAGGGCACCGGGGCCATAGATCTCGGCCAGCCGCCCTTGGGCCGCGCGGCGCAGCACGGTCATCTGGAACAGCCGGTCCTGCGCATGGGCCAGCCCCAGCGCGAAGAACACGTCGCGGTCGCTCTGGCCGAACACATGCGGCACGTCTTCGGTCGTGCGCACGATCTCGACCGGGGCGGTGATGCCGGTGACCTCGTAGGTGGCGTCGTAATCCGGCAGCGAGCGGACGGCGAAATACCAGGCCAGGGTGATCAGCGCGACAGACAGAACGATCAGCGCGACCGTCAGGCGCACAAGCCAGCGGAAAAATGTCACCATGAAGTCAGGCGCGGTCCCGGTGCTTGGGCGCAGAGGCGGTTGACCCCTGCGGCAGGTGATGGAATTCATGCGGGTGATAGGACAGGGCGCGGGCGGGATCAACGCGCCTTTCAACGGATAGGAGAGATTGTGATGGCGCGCGTGGCATTTCTGGGACTTGGGGTGATGGGCTTTCCGATGGCGGGCCATCTGGCGGCCGCCGGGCATGAGGTGACGGTCTGGAACCGCAGCCCCGCCAAGGCTGCCGCCTGGGCCGAGAAGCACAAGGGCCGCACCGCCGCCACCGCCCGCGAGGCGGCCGAAGGCGCCGAACTGGTCATGGCCTGTGTCGGTAATGACGACGATCTGCGGCAAGTCTGTCTGGGCGAGGCGGGCGCATTCGCCGGCATGGAGAAGGGCGCGATCTTCGTCGATCACACCACGGTCTCGGCTGCGGTCACGCGCGAACTGGCCGAGGTTGCCGCCGGCGCCGGTCTGGGGTTTGTCGACGCGCCGGTCTCGGGCGGGCAGGCAGGGGCCGAGAACGGCCAGCTTTCGGTCATGTGCGGCGGAGATCCGGCCCAATATGTCCGGGCCGAGCCGGTGATCGCCGCCTATGCCAAGATCTGCCGCTTGATGGGCCCGTCGGGCGCCGGTCAGCTGACCAAGATGTGCAACCAGATCGCCATTGCCGGACTGGTTCAGGGCCTGTCGGAATCGCTGCATTTTGCCGAGAAGGCCGGGCTTTCTATCCCCGAGGTGGTCGAGGTGATCAGCCAGGGTGCCGCAGGCAGCTGGCAGATGCAGAGCCGCCACCAGACCATGGCCGAGAACCGTTTCGATTTCGGCTTCGCGGTGGACTGGATGCGCAAGGATCTGGGCATTTGCCTGTCCACAGCCAATGAGACCGGCGCCAGCCTGCCGGTCACCGCGCTGGTCGACCAGTTCTACAAGGATGTGCAGCAGATGGGCGGCGGGCGCTGGGACACCTCGTCGCTGATTGCGCGCCTGCGCAAATGATGGCGCTTGCCAAACAGGCGGCCTCCGCGCTATCAGCCGGCGCGGGGGCGGTTAGCTCAGTTGGTAGAGCGTCTCGTTTACACCGAGAATGTCGGGGGTTCGAGTCCCTCACCGCCCACCATCCCCCTGGGAAATGCTGCCGGATCCCAGAGTAGCTGGGGACGCGTATCCTGTGACAGGATGTGCGATCTGTCTGGTGTTGCTGCGGAATGTCGGCTTCAGGCGCGTGAGGCCCGCTCGATTTGATGCCGGTCCGGAAGGCTCCGCGCGGGTTACCCCCGCGACGCCTTTTCCGCGATGCCGGACCTGCCCTCGCGCCGGTCCAGCTCTGCCTCGACATCGGCCAGCGTCAGGTTGCGCGCGGCCAGCATCACCAGCAGGTGATAAAGCGCATCCGCCGCCTCGCTGACCAGCTTGTCGCGGTCGCCTTTGACCGCCTCGATGATGGCCTCGACGGCTTCCTCGCCGAATTTCTCGGCGCATTTTTCCGGGCCTTTGGA
The DNA here is from genome assembly GCA_018056045.1 of Paracoccus sp. (in: a-proteobacteria). Taxonomy (GTDB): domain Bacteria; phylum Pseudomonadota; class Alphaproteobacteria; order Rhodobacterales; family Rhodobacteraceae; genus Paracoccus. The sequence goes on along the minus strand of JAGPGI010000093.1, from coordinate 2,393 downwards.
CAGCAGCTTCGCGGTCCAGCTCGTGTCCGGGTCCGCGCCTTTGCGTTCGGCAATGGTTGCAGCCAGCCGTTCCAATGCGCTCATGTCAGCCTCACCGGGATGCCTGCTGAGGCCATGTGCTCCTTGGCCTCGCGCACCGAGAACGTGCCGAAGTGAAAGATCGAGGCGGCCAGCACCGCCGAGGCATGGCCTTCCAGCACGCCTTCGGCCAGATGTTCCAGCGCCCCGACCCCGCCCGAGGCGATGACCGGAATGTTGACCGCATCCGCGACCGCGCGGGTCAGGGGCAGGTTGAAGCCCGATTTGGTGCCGTCGCGGTCCATGCTGGTCAGCAGGATCTCGCCCGCGCCTTTCGCGGCGACAAGGCGCGCAAATTCGACCGCGTCGATGCCGGTCGGTTTCCGGCCGCCATGGGTAAAGATTTCCCATTTGCCCGACGCCACGGTCTTGGCGTCGATGGCGCAGACGATGCATTGGCTGCCGAAACGGTCGGCGGCCTCGGCGATCACATCCGGGTTCGCCACGGCGGCCGAGTTGAAGCTGACCTTGTCCGCGCCCGCCAGCAGCAGCGCGCGCACATCGTGATGGCTGCGTACGCCGCCCCCCACGGTCAGCGGCACGAAGCAGGCCTCGGCGGTGCGGGTGACCAGATCGAACATGGTGCCGCGGTTTTCATGCGTGGCATGGATGTCCAGAAAGCAGATCTCGTCGGCGCCGGCGGCGTCATAGGCGCGGGCGGCCTCGACCGGGTCGCCGGCATCCACCAGATCGACAAAGTTCACGCCCTTGACCACTCGGCCATCGGCGACATCCAGACAGGGAATGACACGGGTTTTCAGCATGATGCCGTTCTACCTTGCCGCGCGCCGTCAGGCCAGCGCCTTCAGCGCCGCGCGCAGGTCCAACGCGCCATCGTAAAGCGCCCGGCCCGAGATTGCCCCGGCAATGACGCCGGTGTTGCGCAGGGCCTCCAGATCGGCCATCGAACTGACCCCGCCCGAGGCGATGACCGGAATGTTCACCGCCCGCGCCAGGGCCTCGGTTGCGCCGACATTCGGCCCCTGCATGGCGCCGTCGCGTTCGATATCGGTATAGATGATCGCTGCAACCCCCGCGTCCTGGAACTGCCGCGCCAGGTCCGTGACCATGATATTGGTCTCTTCGGCCCAGCCGCGCGTCGCGACGCGGCCATTGCGGGCGTCGATCCCCACGGCGATCTTGCCGGGGAAGGCCATCGCCGCCTCGCGCACCAAAGCGGGGTTCTCGACCGCGACGGTGCCCAGAATGACCCGCGACAGCCCGCGCTCCATCCAGGTTTCGATGGTGGCCATGTCGCGGATGCCGCCGCCCAGCTGCGCCGGCACGGTAATGGAGGCCAGGATCGCCTCGACGGCGGCCGCGTTCACCGGCTTGCCGGCGAAGGCGCCGTTCAGATCGACCAGATGCAGCCATTCGGCGCCCGCATCCTGAAAGGCACGCGCCTGCGCCGCCGGATCGCTGCCGAAGACGGTCGCCGCCTCCATGTCGCCGCGCAGCAGCCGCACGCAATTGCCGTCCTTGAGGTCGATGGCGGGGTAAAGGATCATCGCGTCTCTCCCTTGAGCTTGCGCCCCCTTTGCCACAGCCCGCCGCGATCCGAAACCCCCGGCCGCGCCCGGCACTCCCCCGCAATGCCCCCACGTCAGACTTGATCGCGGGAAACCGCCGCCCCCATTCTGCCCCGGATCACGCTATCCCCGGGGAGGGGGAATCACCATGAAAAAACTGACGCTTGCCGCCATTCTCGCGCTGGCCGCCACCGCATCCCATGCCGAGGGCATTTCCGGCATCTTCCAGACCCAGGCCAATGACGAGGGCAATATCGGCCTCGTGGAGTTCTACGATTGCGGCGGCAAGTTCTGCGGCAAGCTGATCCGCAGCTTTGACAAGGCCGGCAAGGAAATCAGCAGCCCGAACACCGGCAAGAACATTGTCGCCGGCATGACCGAGGATGGCAACGGCAAGTTCTCGGGCGGCACGATCTGGGATCCGGGTGCCGACAAGACCTACAAATCCAAGATGAAGCTCGACGGCAAGACGCTCAGCGTCTCGGGCTGCGTCACCGTCTTCTGCAAGACCCAAACCTGGACCCGCGTGAAATAAGCCCCGGCTTCTTCTTCACGCAAGTATCCTCGGGGGCTGTCCAGCGGGTCCGCCATCGGTCCGAGGACCGATAGACAGCGAGGCAGACAGCCCCCGGTCCTGACCGTGCCTCAGGGCTTCCAGCGCAGAAAATTCGCGATGATGCGCAAGCCCACATCCTGAGATTTCTCGGGATGGAACTGGGTGCCGACGATATTGTCGCGCCCCACCACCGCCGTCACCGGCCCGCCGTAATCGGCGCAGGCCAGCAG
>JAGPGI010000461.1 GCA_018056045.1 Paracoccus sp. (in: a-proteobacteria) | reverse complement strand
ACGTCGCCGGCATGGGTCAGGCTGCCGGCATCCGCAACGGCGTGAAATATTCTTAGCTTGTCCCAGTCCATGATATTGCTTTCTTGCGGCATCAGCTATGCAATTTGCGCAACCCTTACCATAGGGGACCGCAGCAAACAAATGCGGAATAACCCGGAGAAAATCCTTTATCGGTCAGCTTTACTGACCTATACTGGAGGGGAAGAAGCCATCAAGCTAGGGAGGGCCAGATGAGCGTCCAGGAATTTTCTCTCTCCGACCGTTTTGACCTGTCGAAACGCCATGTGCTCCTGAATGGCACGCAGGCGCTGGTGCGGCTGATGCTGATGCAGGCCGCGCGCGACAAGGCGGCCGGTCTGAACACGGCCGGTTTTGTCACCGGCTATCGTGGCTCGCCCCTGGGCGGGGTCGATCTGCAGATGATGAAGTCGAAAAAGGAACTGACGGCAGCCAATGTCCTGTTCCAGCCGGGCCTGAACGAGGATCTGGCGGCGACCTCGATCTGGGGCACCCAGCAGGCTGAGCTGCGCGGCGAGGGGAAATATGACGGCGTCTATGGGCTGTGGTATGGCAAGGGGCCGGGGGTGGACCGCACCGGCGACGTGATGCGTCACGCCAATATGGCCGGCTCATCGCGCCATGGCGGCGTGGTCATGGCCATGGGTGACGACCATACCGGCGAAAGCTCGACCGTGCTGCACCAGTCCGACTGGGCGATGGTCGATGCCTATATTCCGGTCCTGTCGCCGGCCGGTGTGCAGGAAATTCTGGATTTCGGCCTTTACGGTTTCGCGCTGTCGCGTTTTGCCGGCGTCTGGACGGGCCTGAAAACCATGAAGGACACGGTCGAGGCGACCAGTGTCGTCGATGGCGATCCGTCGCGGCTGAAATTCGTGCTGCCGAATTTCGCCATGCCCGAGGGCGGGCTGAACATCCGCCTGCGCGACACCCCCGTCGCGCAAGAGGCGCGGATGATCGACTACAAGCGCTTCGCCGCCGAGGCATTCGCCCGCGCCAACAAGATCGACCGCGTCGTCTGGGGCAAGCCCGGCGCCCGTATCGGCTTTGTCGCCGCCGGCAAGAACTGGCTGGATCTGGTCCATGCCATGGCGCTGCTGGGCATCGACGAGGCCGAGGCCGACCGGCTGGGGATTTCGACCTACAAGGTCGGGCAGACCTGGCCGATGGACATGAAGTCCTTCCAGGAGTGGTCTGAAAATCTTGAAGTTATCGTCGTCGTCGAGGAAAAGCGCAAGCTGATCGAGGTGCAGGTCAAGGAGGCGATCTTTGACAACCGCCACGGCCGCCGCGTGCTGGGCTGGAAGCATGACCGCACCGGCGAGGAACTGTTCCCGACCCGCTATGCGCTGGACCCGGTGGTCATCGCGCAAAAGCTGGGCGGCATCCTGATCGAGGAGGGCCGCGGCACCGAGGGCATCAAGGCTGGTCTTGAGCGCCTGATCGAGGTGCGCCGCAATGACAATGCACCCGAGATTGCCGTCAGAACCCCTTGGTTCTGCTCGGGTTGTCCGCATAACAGCTCGACCCGTCTGCCTGAGGGTTCGCGCGCCTATGCCGGGATTGGCTGCCATTACATGGTGCAGTGGATGGGTCGCGACACCGAGGGCTTCACCCATATGGGTGGCGAGGGCGTGAACTGGGTCGGCGAGGCGCCGTTCAGTAAAAGAAACCATGTTTTCCAAAATCTTGGCGATGGAACCTATAACCATTCCGGGTCTTTGGCGATCCGCGCCGCCATGGCTGCGGGCACCAACATCACCTACAAGATCCTGTTCAACGATGCCGTCGCCATGACCGGCGGCCAGCCCAATGAGGGCGGGTTGACCGCGCCGCAGATCGTGCGCGAGTTGCAGGCCATGGGCGTCAAGCCGGTGATCGCCGTCTATGACGAGAAAGAGGAAATCGACCGCAGCCAGTTCCCCTCGGATCTGCGCTTCGAGGAGCGTGCCTCGATGCTGGCGGTGCAAAAGGAACTGGAGGACGTCTCTGGCGTCAGCGCCATCGTCTATATCCAGACCTGCGCCGCCGAAAAGCGCCGCCGCCGCAAGCGCGGCAAGTTCCCCGACCCGGATCGCCGCGTCTGGATCAACCCCGAGGTCTGCGAAGGCTGCGGCGATTGCGGGGTGCAGTCGAACTGCGTCTCGATCGTGCCCAAGGATACCGAACTGGGGCGCAAGCGCGCCATCGACCAGTCCAGTTGCAACAAGGATTACAGCTGCGTCAAAGGCTTCTGCCCCAGCTTTGTCTCGGTCCGGGGGGCGAAACTGCGCAGGCCCAAGGCGGCGGCCCTGGACCTGCCGGCGATGCCCGCGCCCACGCTGCCCGTCATTCAGGGCACACATAACGTCGTCATCACCGGTGTCGGCGGCACCGGCGTCGTGACCATCGGTGCGGTGCTGGCGCAGGCCGCCCATATCGACGGCAAGGGCGCTGGCATGATGGAAATGGCGGGCCTCGCGCAAAAGGGTGGCGCTGTCCATATCCACCTGCGTCTGGCTGATGCGCCCGAGGAAATCAGCGCCATTCGCGTCGCCGTGGGAGAGGCGGATTGCATCATCGGCGGCGATCTGGTGGTCAGCGGCGGCGCCAAGACCATCGGGCTGATGACCAAGGGCCGGACCGGCGCCGTGGTCAATGATCATGAGATCGTGACCGGCGACTTCACCC
>JAGPGI010000460.1 GCA_018056045.1 Paracoccus sp. (in: a-proteobacteria) | reverse complement strand
GCGACTGCATGCGCGACACCTGATCCAGCGCCACCGCAAAGCGGTTCTGCGCCGCCACGGCCTCGGCCGCGCGGCTGTCGCGTTCGGCCGAAAGATCGGTCAGCCGCGCCTCGAGCGCGCCTTGCGTGCGCCGGGCCTCGTCGCGCAACGAACCTGCGCTGATCGCGTCGATCACCAGGATCGAGCTGGCGATGATCGACCAGCCGAAGACCAGCGCGATGCCGCCAAGGGCGATCAGCTGGGTGACCGGACGCAGCCGCAGAAAGCGGGTGGAACGATCCGATTTCAGGAAGAGGCGCTGTTCTGGCAGCCAGCGCTCAAGCACCGAATTCAGGCTATGGGTGATGCGCAATGTCCCGGGTTCCATGTTGTTTGTGCCGGACCGGTCGAGCATGGACGGTCTGGATCGAGGATGGATAAATCCGAGCTGTGCTCAAAGCGCAACAATCCCGCAGGCCCCGCCCGGGTTTTGGGCGGAATGACGCCGACAGGAATCATTGAAACGGGTGGATTATTGCCGGCGATCATCTGAGGGTTGAATTTCGCTGCAGATGCGAAATTCACGGAATTCATCGCAATATGATGAATTATAAAAGAAATGTCGCATGTAAAACTTTAGTCTGGGTCGGTTCCGGTTGTGCCGCCGCAAAGCGGCGGATCGGCCCCGGAGATGCCGCCCGGCCGGGCAAAGCCGCGCCGGGGCCGGGAATCGCCGGGTGTTTCCGGACGATACCCTGCCTTGTTTGCGCAGCGTCGCCGGAACCATATCCGCCGGATCGCGTTTGCGGCGGCCTCAGGTGATCTCATAGGGCAGGGGGCCGGGACGGTCCTGCGGGATGCGGATATGGCGGTCCATCGGCGGCACCGAACGCTGGTGGCAATTCGGGCGCGGGCATATCCGGCAGGACACGCCGATCGGCTCGAAGAGCTGCGGGTTTCCGACATCCAGCCCGTCGGCATAGACCATCTCGCGCGCATGGCTGATCTCGCAGCCAAGGCCGATGGCAAAGCGGCGCACCGGCGCGCCAAAGGCGCCGCCGGGTTTCGAGACATCCCGCGCCAGCAGCAGATAGCGCTTGCCGTCCGGGGTCTCGGCCAGTTGCCGCAGAAAGCGGCCCGGGGTCTCGAAGGCCTGATGCACGTTCCACAGCGGGCAGGCGCCGCCAAAGCGCGCGAATTGCATCCGCGTCGCGGAATGGCGCTTGGTGATGGTGCCGGCCTGATCGACGCGGACGAAAAAGAACGGCACGCCGCGATTGCCGCCGCGCTGCATGGTCGAAAGCCGATGTGCCACCTGCTCCAGCGAGGCATGGAACAGATGCGCGAGCCGTTCGAGGTCGTGACGCTGGGCCCGCGCCGCCTCGAGAAAGCGGGCGTAGGGCATCATCGCGGCCCCGGCGAAGTAATTGGCCAGCCCCAGCCGGGCGATGTTGCGGGCCGAGGGGCTGCGGAACCGCGCCAGCTCCAGCGTCGCCTCCAGCAGGTCGCCGCGCGTTTCCAGCGCCAGCAGGTGCAAAAGCTGGAATGCCTGCGTCTCGGTGGCGGCGGTGGCGTTCAGGGTGATGCGCTTGCCGTCGCGCAGATAGACCGGGCCGCTGCCCAGCTCGGCCATGGCGACGTCGATGCCGCGATCCGACAGCGCATTGATGGCAGCCTGCAGCGGCGCGATCTCGGGGCGCTGGCGGGCGAAATGCTCGGCGGCGCGGTCGACGGCGTCGATATAGTTGTCGCAATAGTGGAAAAAGTCCCGCACCTCCTCCCATGGCGACGAGGTGGCGTTCTGGGCGCCGGCGCCAAGCGCCTCGTCCATGGCGGCAAGGCGTTCCTGCCCCTCGCGATGGGCGCGGTAAAGGTCAAGGAAGGCGCGCGCGAATGCGGGGGCATTGGTCGCGGCCAGCCTCAGATCGGCGCGGGGCGGCGGGCTGTCGAAAAGGGGATCGGCCAGCGCCTCGGCCATGTCCAGAACCATGCGGTCGGCGTCGCCCACCGCCATCGCCCCCAGATCGACCGAGAATTCCGATGCCAGCCGCAACAGCACGCCGGCCGAGACCGGGCGGTGATTGTTCTCCATCTGCGACAGATAGGGCAGCGACACGCCCAGCCGGTCTGCGAATGCGCGCTGGGTCAGACCGGCGCGGCCGCGGGTTTCGCGCAGCGAGGCGCCTGCATAGATCTTTTGGGTGGCCATCGGGATACCTGCCTTTGCAAAGGCAGGAATACGCTTTGCAAAGCCGTGCCCGCAAGAGGGCTCAGCGACCCTGAATGATCTGGCGCTCGCGCCAGAGCACCCACAGGATCGCCAGGACCGAGCCACCCGCTGAGCCGGCCATGATGACCAGAAGCGGCGCGGCGGTTGCGCCCTCATGCAGGAATGCGCCCGACAGCGCGGCAAGCCCGGCGCCGCCCGCCACCGACATGGCGCCGCCAAGGCCGCTGGCGGTGCCGGCAAGCTCGGGGCGCACGCTCATCATGCCGGCATTGGCATTGGGCAGCAGCATGCCATTGCCAAGGCCCATGCAGGCGACGGCGCCAAAAAACACCAGGGGTTCGTGATGGCCCGTCAGGTCCAGCGCCAGCGCCACCGTCAGCGCCAGCGCGCAGATCAGTGCCCCGAGCAGGATCATCCGGTTCATCCCCACCCGGATCGAGAACCGCGCCGAGGCGAAATTCCCCAGGGCATAGCCGATCGA
>JAGPGI010000459.1 GCA_018056045.1 Paracoccus sp. (in: a-proteobacteria) | reverse complement strand
GTTCCACCGCCTGCTTCAGCCTTACCGGCTGCAAGCGGCGATGGGCGATATGGACATCCTGCTGGACGCCGTCCGCGCCTTGCCGGTCTCTGACGCGCGCCGTGCCGCGTTGCTGCACCATGTCTGGCGCCCGATCCGCTTCGCCCGGCTGCTGGCGCGGTTTTCCGCCCCCGTGACCCCGCGTGACCTGCCCGACAGCGGCGCGCCTTGGACGGGCCTGCGCACCGGCCCCGAGATGGAGGCCCGTCTGGCCACCCTCGCCGCGGAATCGGACTTGCCCCCCCTGCCCGCCGCATGGACCGACCGGCTGACCCGGCTGTTCGCCATCGACGCCCCCGCGCCTGAAGCGCTGCACCAATTGCGCGCGCTGGCGCAGGAAATTCCCGCCATCGCCGAAGCGGTCGAACGGCTGGCATCGCGCCTCGACCAGATCGCCGCGCGCGGGATCGACCCGGCGACGATCCGGTTTGAGGCCAGCCATGGCCGCGAAAGCATGGAATATTACGACGGCATGTCATTCGCCTTCACCGCCGATCATGCGGATTGGCCGCCCGTCGCCTCGGGCGGGCGCTATGACGCGCTGACCGCACAGCTGGGCGCGGGCCGCGCCATTCCCGCCGTCGGCGGCATCATCCGCCCCGGCCTGCTGGCCGAATTGGAGGCCTCATGCTGAAGCTGGGCGTGCCGTCCAAGGGGCGGCTGATGGAAGACACCTTCCGCTGGTTCGCCGACCGGGGGATCAGCCTGTCGCGCGCCGGATCCGACCGCGAATATGCGGGCCGGGTCCAGGGGGCGGACCTGTCGCTGGTGCTGCTGTCGGCGGGCGAGATCCCGCGCGAGCTTGCCTCCGGCCGCATCGACCTTGGCGTCACCGGATCCGATCTGGTGCGCGAGAAGCTGGCCGGCTGGCGTTCAGACGTGCGCGAGCTGGCGCTGATGGGCTTCGGCCATGCCGACCTTGTGCTGGCCGTCCCCGCCTGCTGGCGCGACTGCGAAAACCTTGACGATTTCGCCGCCATCGCCCGCCAGTTCCGGGGCGATCACGGCTTCCGGCTGCGCATCGCCACCAAATACCACCGCCTTGTGCGCGCCTTCCTGTCCCAGCACGAGGTCGCCGATTATCAACTGGTCGACAGCCAGGGCGCCACCGAAGGCACCGTCGCCAACCTGACCGCCGAGGCCATCGCCGACATCACCTCCTCGGGTGAGACGCTGCGCGCCAACCACCTGAAAATCCTGCCCGACGCGCTGATCCACCCCAGCCAAGCGACGCTGTTCGCGTCCCTGAAAGGCGATCAGGCGGAAATCGACCGCTTCATGGCGCAGTTGCGGGCCTGATCACAGGCGCCGCATCCGCGCCATCGCGCGGCTACTCTTTTCTCGAATTTGTCTTGGTATATGGCGCAATCCGCAGCGGCGCGGGCGTGACCGGCTGTTGCTTGACCGCTGGCGTCTCTGGTGTGCCCGCATTCTTCGGGATCGTCGTAAAGCCCGCCGTCGCGGCAAAGGCCGCCGCAAGCGCTAAGCCCATCAGTTTCACCATTTTCTCCTCCTTTGAAAATGCGCAATGGCTGCAGATTACAGGCAGCGCGTCCCACCCTGCCGGTCCGGGACAGCCTGAATAATACGATCCATCGGTGCGCAACGATTCCGGCGATTCGTATGCGAGAAAGGGGCCACCTTCAGCGGCGCAACCTGCGCCGGCTTTGGCGAAACCACCCGATCAACGCCCGGCGGGGTCGAGGCAAAAGCCATCCCCGCCACACACATCCCCAACGCCACATATCCCATCAACGTCGTCATCGTTTCCTCCCCTTAAAGTCCCATTTCGCTTACGAACACCGCGCCGCAACCTCCGGCCCTGACCGCGCCTCGATCAGTTCCTCGGCGGGCTGGCATTTCATCTTGTTGGTTCTGGAAAAAGGCGCCACGCGCAGCGGGGCTTCGACGGTCGGGGGCTGCACCTCCAGCCGGGGGACCTCCACCTCCTGCGGAATCGAGGCGAACGCCGCCGTCCCACCAAAGATTGCCATGACGGCGCCAGCAATGAATTTCGGCATGATCAACTCCCTGAAACAGGGCGAGGCCGAACCATCCGGCTCGCCCATTAACAAAGGTTAACACAACCCGCCGCGCCCCAGACACGAAAAGGCCCGCACCAAAGCGCGGGCCTCTTTCATTCTGGAGCAAATATCCCGCCGGGTCCGGGGGCGCGCAGCCCCCGGCCTTCACTTGGCCGCGTCAAACACCGGCTGATAGATCTTCTCCAGCGCCACCACCGCATCTGCGGGCGAAAGTTCCTGCGACTCGCCAGTCCGGCGCGAGGTCAGTTCCACCTTGTTGTTCTGCAAACCACGCGGGCCAACGGTGATCCGCCAAGGCAGACCGATCAGGTCCATGGTGGCGAATTTCGCGCCCGCGCGTTCGTCGCGATCGTCATAAAGCACCTCCATCCCCTTGGCGGTCAGCTCGCGGTACAGCGCCTCGCAGGCGGAATCGACGGATGCGTCACCCTGTTTCAGGTTCACGATGCCGACATGGAAGGGGGTCACGCCCTCGGGCCAGATGATGCCCTTGTCGTCGTGGTTGGCCTCGATGATGGCGCCGACAAGACGCGAAACGCCGATGCCATGGCTGCCCATATGGACGGGCGAGCGCGACCCGTCGGGGCCGACCACCGTCGCCCCCATAGGCTCGGAATATTTG